>DAOVBC010000292.1 GCA_030670715.1 Deltaproteobacteria bacterium
AAGAATCAGGCGGTGCGGATGTGTGCCGATTCGGGCGGCCCGGACGATTACCGGTGCATTGCCGACCCGGTGATCAGATTTCGCTACTGCAACAGATGCGTGATAGCCGGCTACGCCGTAGCGCTGCACCCAGTCCCTGGCAACGATCTGATGACTGTAAATAACGCTGCCGTCAGGCCCCAGCAATTCAGGCGAAAGTACCGGATCAAAGTGCAGCCCCCGGGCATCGATAATTAATCCGGTGGCTCTGCTGCCGGTTTCAGTCACAAGGGTGGAATCAACATATTTGCCGAGTTGCGCTCCCCTGGCAGCCATCCCGTTGATGGGTACGGCCAGTACCACCTCTGCGGTTCCATTTTTATAATATTTTGCACCGCAACGAACCGCATTGCGAACAACCCCCCCGGCAAATTCTGAGGCACCGGCAGTATTTTCCAGTGTGCTGCTGTCGTCAATTTTTAGTTCCAGGATGACGCCCAGCAGCTTTCTCTGAGCGTCCACTTCAGCAGCGCGTTCCATCATTCGTATACGAACGGCATCATCCTTTTTGCCGGAGAAGTTCACCCGGCCGAATCCTCTTGCCAGCGCAATTTTCCTTTCCCAATTGATCATACGATCGCTTACCCCGGCGGACAAATCCTTGCATTCAATCTTTCGAAGCGGCGATGTGATAATCGCGATTTTGCCGTTTCCCAGGTAGGCCGGTAGTTTTTCGAGCTCGCCCACCGCCGTTTGTTCCAGAATCAGGTCACTCGGCGAAAGTGTGCCCAGGCCGACGGCTTTTATTTTCAGTGGCTTTTGCCCTACCATTTCCTTCGTAATTACTGATTCCGATGTGACATATCTGACCGCTGCACCGCTTGTAATGACTTTCGTTTTTATGTTTTCCTGGCTGAATAGCAGCCTGCCGTCCGGTGACAGAAACCGGGGCGACAGGGCCGGTGTAAAGGGTAAATCCCTCGTGTCAACAATCAAACCGGTGAAGTTTGATTTTGAGGCGGCGACCCGCATCCCGGCAGATGGCAGCAGGGCTCGCGCCAGGTTTCCGGAGAGTGGAACTTTAACGACGATATCCACACCGCCGTCAGCGTAATATTTGGTCTTGCAGATTTGGGGCTGCTGCACGTAGGCTTGAATACGCGTGACAACCTGGGGATTATCTGCCGCCAGTCTATTACCGGTCACGCTGACACCGGCCAGAACCTCGGCCACTTTTCGGTAGGCATCCAGGGTTGCAGCTCTTCGTGTTTCTTGCTTGATGGTCGACACCGGTTTGTATGGATCAGACAGATTCGGTGCCGCGGTTCCCTGGACAACGATGGCATTTTCGGTCCATATGATTCCGCCGTGCGTGATTTGGTCGGAGATCCCGCCGCATTTGTCCATCGCCTGTACACCGGACGGCAGGATCAACAATATTAATCCTATCAGGTTTGTAAGTACCCGTATCGATACTGTGAGCTGATGTGACCGTTTATCCATTATCCGCATACCTTATTCGACCGGTTGAAATTTATAGTTACGGAAAATATCTTCCAGGTTTTTAATCGACTTTGCAGGAATCGACGAATTTTTTAACTGTTTCAATTTAGCATCGAAAATGGCATCCGTAAAACTTTCAGCAGCCTTAATTTTTTTACGGCGCAAAAGGTGTTTTTCGCCGATTTTAAAATATGTTTTCTCAAGATCTTTCATTGGCTGCAGCGATTTCTGTCCCAGTTCCGACACCACTTCTTCAGTTAATTCCTGGAGCAGCTCCGTATCGGTCGGAATTTCAAGAGGGTCATACTTAATCCCGGCGATCTGGACACCGGCGCTGGCACCGTCGACGACGGTCTTTGAACGCGGAATGGTGTCGACGAATACGTTTTCACCGGTGTTGACATCTACAATGCGGAATGAAACCGTGACGAAAGCATCTTTTTTATGAGTGGAAACTTTGTATTCCTTTTCAACGTCCACCAGTTTATGAATAAAAGGTGCCGGTGCCTGTTCGAGCTGCTCTTTGGTTGGATTGGGATTGCGGGCCTTCCAGTTCAGGTACGCGATATTTTCTTCCGTCTTCTTGGTCTGATAGGTTACTGTTTTTGTGTCCGAATAACTGGTGGTGTCCACATTGTATCGCAGGACACTTCCCATGACCGCGACATCGATGCCGTAAACACGGCCCATTTCTTTGGCGGTTTTTGATGAGACCACACCGATCTGCCCCAGCTTCATTTCTTCAAGTATCGACTGCAGGTTTTCCTTTTCTAAAATCTTGATATCTTTACCTGCTGACTTAAATAAAAATGTACCAAGCCTGCTTGCGAAGATCATGCCGGCATCCGGGGCATTGCTCGGTGATCCGAAGTCAAACACGGCGATCGATTTTTTAAGGCGCTGGACAATTTCCTCTTCCATGACCTGAGCAAGATAGAAAACATCGGGGTAATCCGGATCAACAGTTTTAATTTTTTCATACCAGAACCAGGCTGAACCGTAGTTTCCCTCCTCCTTAAAGCGGTCGGCCCATGAACCGGCCTGGGTGGTGAGCTCATTGGTGAGGGTGAAAAGATGCGTTTCGAGTTCTGTATGCTCGGAGTTTTTTGCATACTGTGAGGCCCTGTCAAAACTTTCAAAAGCTTTAAACAACCATCCGGCGTATATGTGACTGCGGGATTCGCGCATGTAATTAAAGGCCGCTTTGTAGTTGATGTCACCTAAGGCCTGTTTCAAACTCTGATCGCCGGGGTCATAATCAAGGGCCCGCTTATAGGCTTTTTCGGCCCGATCCCATTGTTGCTCCCGGACAGCTTTTTCGCCCTGCTTGACAAAATATCCTTTAGTGTCGCGCTTTAAGGCAAGGGCCAGCAGTTTTTCAGAAGGCTGGTGATCTGCCTGCAGTTTCAGGGCCCTGCGAAAATATTTGGCTGATCCCCTGTAATCTTCTTTATCAAAGAGCGCTTTACCCTTTTTATACAGGCTCAGAGCGCCTTGCTCAGCGGCCTGGTTCACCAGTCGAACCGAATCGTCATAACCGGGGTACACCTTTTGTATCTGCTGATAATCCGCATAGGCCTTTAACCATTTCTTCTGACTGGTATATTTTTTTGCCTGAGAGTAAAGCTTTTTTACATTCGTTAATAAGGCCTCTTCCTCTTTCCGCAGTTTTGTTCTAAAGCCGACCACGACCGGATGGTCCGGATCGATCTTTTCGGCGTCAGCAACTTTGGCTTTGGCTTTGTTAACGGCGGCAATGGTAGTCGGTGTTTCCGACCATAATTCTTTATCAGCCTGCGTTATCAGTTCTTTCGTGCGGCTATTTTTCAGCTCTGTCAGAGCCTGTTGATATTTTTCATTTTTTGGTTCTTTAGCGATAGCCTGTTCAAGAGACGCAATGGCCGCTTCATAATTACCTTCCTGTCCGAGCTGCATTCCGGTTTCATATTCCTTCCTTCCGGTAGCACACGCAATCAGCAAAATTACGCACAGCAGGGTCAATCCAATCCAATAGATCTTGATATTTTTCATGTCCGGCCCCCGGG
>DAOVBC010000274.1 GCA_030670715.1 Deltaproteobacteria bacterium
ACAGAGCACACAGAGAAAAAATTAATAATTATTTTGTTCGCCCCTGTGGTCTAGCAAGCTCTGTGGTGAAGCTGTATTTTGGTCAACATTTATGACTTCATTATCTGATACGTTATCGTAATTACGAATACATGAACTAAATTGTGGAATTACCGGGACGTTTAGCCTGCAGTTTCTTTTCGGTTAAACAGTAAACTCCCTCTCCCTGCCGGATCGGAACGAAGCAGCGATTGTCGGAAAGGCATGTCGATTTACGATGATCGCCGGATTTCCAGCGGTTAATCAGGCCCGGTTCCCGGATTAAGGGTCTGCTCATGGAAATATAGTCAACAACACCGTCGTTTACTATCTGTTCGGCGATGTGAAAAGAGCGGATACCGCCTACCAGTATCAGCGGCAATTTTACCTGCCTCCGAAAGGCAACAGCAGCCTCTTTGAAATAGGCCTCCCTGTCTTCGGATTTAATGCCCATCCTTACCGGACGCAGTTTTCCGGAAGCGCCGGTACCGCCGCTCAGCTCGATGGCATCGATGCCGGCCTTTTCCAGCATGACGCCGATTTTAAGCGCATCATCAAGCACCAGCCCGCTCTCCAGAAAATCGCCGGTATTCATTTTTATCAGCACCGGATAATCCCGGCCGACACTTAGCCGGGTTCCTTTTAAAACTTCCAGTACGATTTCGGCCCTGTTTTCGACCCCGCCGCCATATTTATCCTGACGCCTATTAAATGCAGGCGACAGAAACTGGCTGAGCAGATAGCCGTGGGCGGCGTGGATCTGGACCCCGTCAAAACCGGCGGCTTTGGCCCGCCCGGCGGCACTTGAAAACGATTCAACGACCTGTTCAATCTCCCCGGCGGACATCTCTTGCGGCTCGGCTTTTGTAAATCCGCTGACAGCTGACGGTGCCAGCGGCGCCCGGCCGGTAAGATCGGCATCTGCGTACAGACCGGCGTGGGCCAGTTGAGCCACCATTTTTCCACCGCCGGCATGCACGGTCTCTGTCATTCGGGTAAGTCCCGGAATAAGGTCATCCCTGTAAATTCCCAGCTGCCAGGGTCCGGCCTGACCCCTTGGATCAACATAGGCATGACCGGTGATGATCAATCCGACACCGCCTGCGGTCAGTTCGGCCATCAGGTCGATCAGGTTTGCGGTGCAGGTCCCGTCCGCTTCAGCCATTCCTTCCCAGGTCGCTGAACGCACAAAGCGGTTGGCCAGGGTCATGCCATTGATTTCAGAGGTTTCAAACAGTTTGGACATCGGTGCCTCCTGTTAATCTGTTGGTTGAATCGATGATTGATAAATGATAGGGAGTTTACTTTTTTTCGAATCCATTGTTAAATAGCGATTCATCCAATTCGATGTCAAGTAACGATGTTGATACAGGTTATCGGTTAAAATTTAATGCAGATCTTAAACACGATTATACCGATCTTTATGATCATTTTTCTTGGCCTGTTTGCCAAACGAAAAGGGTTTATACCACCGGAATTTTTAGGTCCGGCCAACCGGCTGGTATATTATCTGGCGATTCCGGCTATGATTTTTCGGGCCATATCAAAAGCATCCCTGAAGGCGCAGTTTGATATCGGCGTTCTTGTGATTGCGCTGCTTTCGGTGGTTGCCGTGTTTCTCATTGCCTGGGGGCTGGGCTTGCTCGGCCGCTTCCGACAGGGCTCCCTGGCAACATTTGTTCAGAATTCCATGCACGGAAATCTGGGATATATCGGCCTGGCCGTCGCTTATTACTACCTTGGAAACGATGGATTGGTGAGAGCGAGTATTCTTACGGGTTTTCTCGTCATCCTGCAAAACTTTCTTGCAGTTTTCATCCTTCAGCTGTATGCTGATGAATCCAGACCTGATCGGCATCTTCGGATAGTCTTCTTTAAAATAGCTGGAAATCCAATCATCCTGGCGGCCTTACTGGGAATATTATTTTCATTGTTTGAAATACAGGTGCCGCTGGTTCTTGCCCGCGGTCTGGATATATTGAGCAGTATGGCGCTGCCCACCGCACTGCTGATTATCGGCGCGTCTCTGTCGTTCGATTTGATGCGTTCCAAACTCTTTGCGGTGCTCACCACCGGTTTTATGAAGCTGATGTTGCTGCCGGCTGTTGGTTTTGCCCTATATTCTATTGTTGGAACACCGGCGGCGGATTATCTGCCCGGTCTTATACTGCTGGCTTCGCCGACGGCGACAGTCTCTTATGTCATGGCGCGGGAGATGCAGGGCGACACGGATTTTGCCGTGGCCGCCATATCTACCAGCACGCTGCTGTCGGCGGTGACCTTTTCGATCTGGCTGAAGTTGGGGGGGTAATATCTGGAGTGGTCGGTTGCGTCAGTTGGGTTAATTGGGTTTGTTGAGTTTGTTGGGTTTATTGAGTTCGTTGGGTTAACCGGCTCAACTGGATATGGACAAGAAGAAAAATTAACGGTTTTTCAGGAGAGCGTATGGCTTTTGACTATAAACGGGCGCTGGTCACCGGGGGGGCAGGATTTATCGGTTCACATCTGACCGAGGCCCTGGTGGCGGAAGGATGCCGGGTTGTCGTGCTGGACAATCTAACATCCGGGCACCTTGCCAACCTGGATGCGGTTATCGATCAGATTGACTTTATCCAGGGGGATATCCGGGATCCGCAAACCGTTAGTAAAGCGATCAAGGACAGTGAAGTCGTTTTTCACCTGGCAGCGGTTGTCTCCGTACCCCAAACCGTGGAACAACCGGTCGAATCCGCCATGGTCAACGACATGGGGACCCTGAATATTTTTGAGGCGGCGCGTGATAACCGCGTTGGCAGTGTTGTGTTTGCCAGTTCTTCAGCCGTTTACGGGGATGATCCTGAATTGCCGAAGCACGAGGCGCTGAAACCCAAACCACTCAGTCCCTATGCCGTTCAGAAGATCACCGGTGAATATTACGCGCATATGTACAATGATTTGTATGGGGTAAAATCGACTGCCCTGCGCTTTTTTAATGTTTACGGACCGAGGCAGGATCCGTCATCACCGTATTCCGGTGTTATTTCCATATTTATGCAAAAAGCGGTTACCGGCTCGCAGCCGACGATATTCGGTGACGGGACCCAGAGCAGAGATTTTATTTACGTCAAGGATGTTGTGCGGGCCAATATGCTGGCAGCCGCTGCTCCCGCCGCAGGTGGAACCTCAATAAATGTCGGCACAGGAAAATCCGTGAGCATCAACCGGCTCTGGGAAATCATCTCCCAGACAAACGGCTCAAAAGAGCAACCGCAGTACGCGCCGCCCAGATCCGGAGATATCCATGCCTCGGTTGCAGATATCAGCCTGGCGAAATCTCTGATCGGATTTTCTCCTGAATACACGTTTGACAAAGGCCTTGGGCAGACCTTTAAATGGTATAGAAAGTCTAGTACTTATTCAGGGGCTTAGTTTCACAGCCTATTCACAGGGGGCTATGCTCATTCAAGACGCAAAGTTCGCAGAGGTTTTTTTCTTATTCCCTTTCGCTGAGATGGGCGAAAAGGTATAGACTCAAGTTTTTCCAGGCAGGGTTACGTTATCCCATAATTGCCGAAGGCATGGTGGTTTTCATTTGCCGGAGGCCGTCCTTTAATTCATAAGAAAGACCGGTCATCCCGATCAAGCGGGGCGCCTCAGCGGCAAATGAAAAATTAAATTCTCTCTGCGCCCTCTGCGACTCTGCGGTGAATTACAATTAAGATAGTATTCGACGAAAAGGGTGGAATCGAAAATGAAATTTAAATACGACAATGTTGTTGTTACCGGTGCTGCAGGCTTTATCGGTTTTCATCTTGCAAAACGGCT
>DAOVBC010000118.1 GCA_030670715.1 Deltaproteobacteria bacterium
GAATATACTGTCCGATCTGCATTTCACCGAGTTTGCGAATCATCCAGGGCCCCAGGACAAAGCAGATTAAAAAAGCCGTCAGGCTGGCATAAATCGTCCGGAAGGTAATGTAGCGGAAGACGTTAAATGCCGATATTGTTGCGTGCAGCGGATATAGTAGGTGGTAAAGCATTGTGGCTTCGCCTGTTTCGGGTTTCAGGTTTTTTTATCCGCCCAGCTTTGTAGCCCCTGGACGATTTCCTCCATTGCCATTGCCCGTGAACCTTTTACCAGGACCCAGTCCTCCGGATTCAGCCGGCTGATGAGCAGTTCCAGTATTTCCTGTTTGGCACCTGTAAATATATCCTGCCTTTTCATACCTTCTCCGGCAGCCCCTGCGGCAAGGCGTTCTGCAAAATCGCCGGTGGCGTACAGCCGGTCGATTCCTGAGCGGGCCGCCAGCGCACCGACTTCCCGGTGAAGTGATGCAGCGTGTTCGCCAAGTTCTTTCATGTCACCGATGACCAGGACACCGCGGTGGTTCTTGCGCAATGCCTTCAGGGTCGTCAATGCAACAGACATCGAGCCGGGATTGGCATTGTAAGTGTCGTCGATAATATGAATGCCGACCCGGGTGTGCACGATATTCATCCGGCCCGGTGCCGGAGTAAAATCTTCCAACCCCTTTTTGATCTGCTCTGCCGACAGCCCGATTTGATATCCGGCGGCGGCAGTCGCCAGGGCGTTTGAAATCATAAATTCGCCCGGGATTTTGAGGTCGACCGGAATCTGTTTGTCGGGCAGTACAAGTGAAAATCTGCTGCCAAAATTCGTCGCCTTGACATCCAGGGCCCGGACCTTTGCTTTGTCAGATAGGCCGTACAACAGCACATCGCCGAGGGTTTGCCCGGCCAACTGCAGCACTCTTGAATCATCGGCATTCAGCACCGCCGTTCCGCCGGATTTTATTTTACCCAGCAGTTCCCCCTTGGCCTTCATGACCCCGTCCAGCGAACCGACCCCCTCCAGGTGGGCGGGGCCTATGTTGGTGATGATGCCGATATCCGGCTCACATATTCCGGCCAGATAATCGATTTCGCCCGGGGCGTTCATTCCGAGTTCAACCACGGCCCACTGATGGGCAGGAACCAACTCCAGAAGGGTCAGCGGCAGGCCGATGTCGTTGTTGAAATTCTTGCGCGTTGACAGGGTGGTGAATCCCCGGGAAACAACCGCAGCAGACATCCGGCGCGTCGTTGTTTTCCCGTTGGAGCCGGTAATGGCCAAAATTGAGGCCCTGTTTCTTTTGCGGTGATAAACGGCCAGATCACCGAGAGCCTTTGTGGTATTTTCCACCGCGATATATACAGCCAAATTTTCAGCCCACTCACTACAGGGCAGGTCACCCAGACTGTTTTTGTCCAGAATCAGCCCCCTGACGCCCCGGCGAATGACCTCGTCTGCAAAGCTGTGCCCGTCGTGCACTTCCCCTTTGATGGCAACGAAAAGATCATCTTTTGATATCCGGCGTGAGTCGATGGATACCTTCGGAAAAATAGTTCCGGGATCTTCACCGTACAGCTCCCCCCCGGTCGCCGCCAGGCAATCGGCGATTGTCCAGGGCAGCGGCAGATTTGTTTCATTGCTCTTTGCCGGATTTGAAGTTGCGGGATGCATAATTTTCAGCCTTACTTAGTGCTCCAATTCGTAAATACGGTGACTTATGATTGTTACTTTTTTACCACAGAGACCACTGAGCACACAGAGAAAAAAAATTGTTTTGTTTGCCTCTGTGGGCTTTGTGTTCTCCGTGGTGAAATCGTATTTTGGTCCCTATTAGCTTGCATGGCCGTTTTGATAATAAAGTGGTATTTAGAGCAACTCCCTTGCCATGCTTGCCGCGAGGGCCGCTTCCGCTTCTTTGCGGTCATTAAATGCGATGGTTTTGTCCCCCAGGATTTGATAGGTTTCATGCCCTTTGCCGGCGATAAGTACCGTATCCCCCGGCCGGGATGCGGCGATGGCCAGCCGGATGGCTTTTTTTCGGTCCGGTTCAACGGCAAAACCCTTTTGATCAAAACCGTTTAATATTTCTGATGGTTGAAACTGCTTTTTAGACACCCGCCGGACACCCGTGAGAATCTGGTCGATAATTTCCAGCGGCGGCTCGGAGCGCGGGTTGTCGGATGTCACAAGCGACAGATCGCAAAGACTTGCGGCGATTTCACCCATCACGGGGCGCTTGTCTTTGTCCCGGTCTCCGCCGCAGCCGAATACACAGATCATTTTTTGCTGCGCAATTTTGTCCAGCGCGGATATGACATTTTTCAAAGCGTCGGGAGTGTGCGCATAATCGACGTAAACAAACCGGCCGCGATGGTTCGCTATCGCCTCCAGTCGCCCGGGAATGCACGTAACGTTTTCAATGCCTGATTTGATCCGTTGCCACGGAATATTTAATGCCAAACCGACGCCGGCGGCACACAGAATATTTTCCTGGTTATGTTCGCCCACCAGGCTGGATCGAAATTCAACCGAGCCCCCGGGTGTAGAAATTCGACCGGAAATACCCGATTGATCATGATGGAACCTTTCCGGCCACACGGTATTGTCGGAAGCTTTCCCGAACGTAACTTTTTTCAGAGACTGTATTTGAGCCAATTCCGCCCCTCTGGGGTCATCCCGGTTGATGACCGCTATGGCCCGCTGTTTTTTAGGTCCGGCGAGAAGAACATCGGTGAACAGTTTTTTTTTGCAAGCCCAGTAGGTATCCATATTTTTATGATAATCCAGGTGATCCTGGGTCAAATTGGTAAAAACGCCCACGTCGATCCAGCAGGCATCCACCCGGTGCAGATCCAGCGCATGGGAGGAAACTTCCAGGACAACATGAGAAATACCTTCAGCCTGCATCCGGGCCAAAATTTGCTGAAGATCCAAGGATTCCGGTGTGGTTACCGGGTTGTCGTATACCTTGCCGGCAAAACGGTAATTAATGGTTCCGATGACCCCCACCGGCAAACCGGCCTCCATCAGTATCTGTTCAATCAGATACGACGTGGTGGTCTTACCGTTGGTTCCGGTGATACCAACAAGGGTCAGTTTTTCCGAGGGCTGATGGTAAAACTGTGCCGCCAGTGCCGCCAGTGCCGCCCGCGAGTTTTCGACTTTAATTACGACTGCTTCACCGGCAGTTCCGACCGGTTTTTCGCTGACGATTGCTGCTGCGCCCCGATCCAGGGCAATGTCAATAAAATCATGGCCGTCCGCCGCAAGCCCTGAAATGGCAACAAAAAGACCGCCCGGTATTACTTCCTGGGCCCTGTAATGAATTGCCTCTATATCCGGATCGGTTTTGGACACCACCGCAGCGGCGTTGATTGAGGCGCTGCCGGTGCCGGTAACGCTTACCGGAAAAATTGCTTCGAGTAATATTGATAATTTCACCCGTTGCTCCCTGCCTGGTGCGAAACTGCCAGTTGATTATTGCCGCCCCGGGGAGGAATGTTCAGGTAATTAAGCGTTTCCCGGGCAATCGTGCGAAAGGCCGGTGCCGCCACCAGGCCGCCGTAATACTTGTCCTGGGGTTCATCGATGATCACCAGAACCGAAATTTCAGGATTTTCTACGGGGGTGTACCCGACAAAGGAAGAGACATATTTCCCTTCGGCGTACGTTCCTTCTTCGCTGATCTTTTTAGCGGTCCCTGTTTTTCCGCTGACAGAATAGCCTTCCAGCGCGGCCCGGGTGCCGGTGCCGCCTTTGCTGATGACGGTTTTCATGATATTTGATACCATTCTGGCGGTTTCTTCTGATACAACGCGCCGGATTTTCTGTGGTTCAAACGAATGCACCACCCGGCCGTATCGATCGGTAATCGCTTCGACCAGATAAGGCTTCATCAGGATGCCATTGTTTGCAATGGCTGAAACGGCGGTGATCAGCTGAATGGGCGATACGGAAATGCCATGTCCGAAGGATATGGCGCTGGCATCCATCCGTGACCATCGATTGTAAGGGGCCAGACTTCCGGTTGTCTCACCCGGACAGTCGATTCCGGTTTTGGTGCCGAATCCGAAATCGCTCAGCGTATCGTGCAGTCGCTCGGGGCCGACCATTTCACTGATTTTGATGGCGCCGATGTTGCTTGAATACTTAATGATCTGTTGCAGAGACAGCCAGCCGTAGGCGTCCAGATCGTGAACCACTTTTTTACCAATCCGGTACGCACCGTTTTCACAGAAAAAAATTGTACTGGGCGATGAGCCGCCGGATTCAATTGCGGCGGCAGCGCTGAAAATTTTCATTGTTGAACCCGGTTCGAAAGGGTCGGTTATTGCTCTGTTGCGCCAGTCATTGCTGTTAAAGCCGCGGAAAACGTTCGGGTTGAATAATGGGTAATGGGCCATCGCCAGAATGGCCCCTGAGCGGGGGACCATTACGATGGCAATCCCGGAATTTGCAGAAAATTTTGTGACTGTTTCTTCCAGGGCTCTTTCGGCAATGTACTGGACTGTGCGGTCTATGGTGAGTTGGATGTTGCTGCCGCTGTAATCCGGCAGTTTTTCTCCGGCCGAAACAAAACCGTGGCCGAGCGCATCGCGCAGCTGTGTAAAATTACCGTTTTCCCCTTTTAGGTAGCTGTCATAATTATATTCGACCCCCTCCAGACCGTTGCCGTCGATACCTGTGAATCCGATGGCCTGGGCCGCAAGGGTCTTGTTCGGATAAAACCGGTTGTATTCGGGTATAAAACCGATGCCCTTAAGTTTCAGACGTTTGACGTTTTCAACTTCACGCGGAGTGGCCTGGCGTTTGATCCACACAAACGATTTATGTGATGCCAGTTTTTTTCGCAGGGTTCGGTGATTCATTTTAAGGGCTTTCGCCAGCGCTCTGGCCGCACCCTTGCGGTTTTGGATCTGTCCCGGATAAGCGGCGATAGATGTCACCTGTATGCTGACGGCCATCTCTGTAAGATTCCTGTCGTAGATGGTGCCGCGTTTTCCCGAAAGTTTTAGCGATTTTTCATATTGATCCGCAGCAAGCTGTGACAGCCATGTCCCCTGGTAAATTTGCAGATAAGCCGCTTTTAAGCCGATGGCGGTAAAAAACAGACTGAATGCAACCGCAACGAGCAGTATCCGGAATTTTATATATTTTTCCTTCGTCGAGGTCATGGCATTACGATCGTCTGTTCTGGTCCGGGCATGATAAGGCCGAGTTGATCCCGGGCAATTTTTACAATTCGCTCGGGAGATTTCAGTTGTGCAAGCTCGATTTTCAGGTTGTTCTGCAGCGTGATACTTTTTTGATGGACCCCACCTGCCTGCGTGATCTCGTATCCGATCTGGGTGCATTGCACCCGGCTCCATGTGTAAATCAAAAGCTCGGCGATAAAAATAACCATTAATATCCCCCAGAGCCCGATTGATTTTAAATTTAAGGTATGTCGGCGTTTACGTTTCATAAAATCGTCATACAATTGCTTAAATTTTTTCCAATGCCCGCAACTTTGTACTGCGGGCCATTGGGTTGCTCGCGACTTCTTCCTGTGTCGGGCGAACAACTTTCCGGGTTAATATGCGTGCAACCGATTTTTTATTGCAAATGCATTGCGGAAAATCCGGCGGACAGGTGCATCCTTTCTCCAGCGCTTTAAATCGTTGTTTTACGATCCGATCTTCGAGCGAATGAAAAGATAGAATACACAGGCGCCCGCCCGGATTGAGATAATCGGCCGCAAATTCCAAAAATGATTCAAGCCGTTCAAGTTCTCTGTTCACTGCAATGCGCAAAGCCATAAAGGTGCGCGTGGCCGGATGAATCTTCTGCTTGCGCCTCACCTCTTTCGGCAGCGCCGTCATGATAATCCGCACCAGTTGTAGACTGGTGCGGATCTTTTCTTTTTTTCTTTCCGCTATTATTTTTCGTGCGATTTGGCGGGCCCGGCGTTCCTCCCCGTATTCTTTGAATATTTTTATCAGAGATGCCTCGCTCTCACGGTTGATGATGTCCTCGGCGCGCAGTTCCGATTCGATATTCATCCGCATGTCAAGAGGCTCATCCCTGGTGAAACTGAAGCCGCGACCACTGGCTTCGATTTGATGGAGAGAGAGCCCCAGGTCGAGAAGGATGCCGTCTGCAGCCCGCATGCCCAATTCGGAGAGAATGGTCGGAAGATGAATAAAGTTGTCGTGAATAATGTGGACAGTGGTGCCGCAGGGCATTAACACCTTCCGGGCATTCTTTATCGCATCGCTATCCTGATCGATGCCGATCAAAATGCCATCCGGGAGAATTTTCTCGCATATGCGCCCGGCATGACCTGAACCACCGAGTGTGCAGTCCACATAAATTTTACCCGGCCTGCAATTTAAAAAGTGGACGACTTCGTTCGGCATTGCAGGAGCATGGCGGTAAGGCATTGAATTACAGTCCTAGTTTGGCGATTTCGTTTCTGACCTCCTCTTTCCGCAGATCTTTTTCTAAATCGGCGTTTTCTTTTTCCCAGCTTGCCTTTGACCAGATTTCAAAATGATCCAGCACACCCACCAGAACAATCTTACTGTCAAACCCCGCATAGTCCCTCAATGTCGGTGGTATGAGGATGCGGTCCTGTTTGTCACAGATGCACTCAAATGCGCCGCCGATGAATACGCGTCTGAACCGGCGCATGTTTTCGCTTTTTTCCGCCAGCGAAAGGATCTTTTTTTCAATCTTCTGCCACCCCTCTAATGTGTAGGCGACCAGCCCGTGGTCCATCTTTGAGACCATGACACCGGGCTGATCTCCATCGCGGATCAGGTCCCGGAATCTGGCCGGAATGATGATCCGGCCTTTGGCATCGATTGTGTGAAACGAGCTTCCTCGGAACATAGATATCACCAATATCATCCACTTTAATCCACTTTGTATATATTAAAGTGCATTTTTCAATCTATGTCAAGAGAAAAAATATTAATTAATGCTATTTTTTATAATAATTTATAAAGGTTAAAAACATAAATGTATTACAAATAGATGTGGAGGTTTGTGGAGGGATATGATAAAATCT
>DAOVBC010000073.1 GCA_030670715.1 Deltaproteobacteria bacterium
TTGGACTCGGGTATGGGCAGAAGGCCGGTTTCCGCGTCGATCTGTGTGAAGACAACGCCTTCCGGCACCTGAAAAATCCGTACGGTTTTATCGGTCATGATTTGTTTCATAAATCCGGTCCATATGGGACTTGCGGCTCTGGATCCGGTTTCATGTTTGCCCAGGGACGATTCCTCGTCAAAGCCGACCCAGACGCCGGTCGTATAACGGGGGGTATAACCGACGAACCAGGCGTCATATAGATCGTTGGTGGTGCCGGTTTTACCGGCTGTCGGTCGGTTCAACGCTTTGGCGCGCCATCCGGTACCGTTTTGAACCACACCCTCCAACAGGTTGGTCATGATATAGGCGGTATTTTTTTCGATGACCTTTTCTTTTCCCGGGATGAACTCTTCCAGCACATTACCGCCGCGATCGATGACCTTGGTAATAAAGCAGGGCTCTGCCAGATAGCCGTAGTTGTTAAATACCGAATAAGCATTCACCAGTTCGAGTAAAGAGACACCCGAAGAGCCCAGGGCGATCGACAGGTCCCGGTTCATGTGAGACGCAATTCCCAGCTTGCGGGTATAATCAATGACATAATCAATACCGATATCTTGAAGAATTTTTATGGTGATGACATTCCTGGATTTGGCCAGAGCCTG
This sequence comes from Deltaproteobacteria bacterium, assembly GCA_030670715.1. Taxonomy (GTDB): domain Bacteria; phylum Desulfobacterota; class Desulfobacteria; order Desulfobacterales; family SG8-13; genus DAOVBC01. Next base: position 648 of record DAOVBC010000073.1, read on the forward strand.
CCGAAAGAGCGTGGGGCCATAAAATTTTTTACCGTAATTTCTAGGTTTCCACTTAACATCCTTTTCTTCATCCTGCCATATAATCGGAGAGTCAATGATCACCGTGGCCGGCGTATAGCCCATATCCAGGGCCGCCGCGTAAACAATCGGCTTGAACGCCGATCCGGGCTGCCGCCGGGACTGGACGGCCCGGTTGAACTGGCTGTCTTGAAAATTGCGGCCGCCAACCATTGCCTTGATATACCCGGTTTCGGCCTCGATACACAGCAGTGCTGCCTGAGCTTTCGGTACCTGTTCAAGTGCCAGATGCCACAGGTCTGAATCGTCCGGTCCTTTTTTTAGTCTTACCAGGATCACATCGCCCGTCTTTAGGGCCTGACCGGGTTTCTTCAACATTTTTTCGTGATAGGCTACATCCGGGTCGGGGTTCCGGGCCCAATCCATGTCTTCGAGGGCAATGATTCCCAGCTCATTTCCGAGGCGCACGGTTACCTTTTCTTCTTTATTATCAACCTTGATGACAATACCCCTGGTGGTTTTACCGGCTTCAAGAGGGGTTTCCGCCAGCTCATCCTGAAGCGTCTGAGCAAATGATTCAATTTCTGCCGGCTGAAGATGTTGAACAGGACCGCGGTACCCCTGGCGCTTATCGAGGGCCAGCAATCCCCTTTCAATTTCCTGCCGGCCGATTCTCTGCATTTCGATGTTCACTGCGGTGTAAACTTTCAGCCCCTCCTGATAGAGCATGTCGGAACCGTATTTTTTTTCAATATACTGTCGGACATACTCGGTGTAAAAAGGAACGGCCTCGCTATACCAGTTCCGTCGCGGTTTTATGTCCAGTTCCGTATTGATTGCTTCGGTGGCCTGGATGTTGGTGATGTAACCCTCGTCAACCATCCTGTTTAACACATATATCTGGCGCTGCTTGGCCCGATCGGGATATCTGAAAGGCGAGTAACGGCTGGGTGCCTGGGGCAACCCGGCCAGCATGGTACACTCGGCGAGATTCAGATCTCTGGCGGATTTTCCGAAATAATTTTCCGAGGCCGCCTCAACGCCGTAGGCCCCGTGACCCAGGTAGATCTGGTTTAAATAAAGATACAGTATCTCTTCTTTGTTGAAGGCTTTGTCGATCCGGTAGGCGAGGATGGCTTCCTTCAGTTTTCGGGTGTAACTTCTTTCCGGGCTTAAAAAGAAGGATTTGGTGACCTGCTGGGTGATGGTACTGCCCCCCTGGACAATTGTGCCGGCTTCGATATTCTTAAAAAATGCCCGGATAATACTGATCAGATCGATACCACGGTGTTTGTAGAACCGGGCATCTTCTGCCGCTATAAAAGCCTCAATCAGCATATCCGGTACCTCGGACAACTGTATCACCACTCGTCTTTCTTTATAGAATTCAGCAATTTTCTGGTTATCATCGGAATAAACCGTTGTAATTACGGGCGGATAATAATCTTTCAATGTTGAGATCGTCGGCAGATCCTCGCTCAGAAAAAAATAGGCACCGGCAGCGGTGAGTATGCTGAGCACGGCAAATATCAGGATAACCCACAAAACGATTTTCAGAATTATCGGGCCGACCCGCCGGTTATCCCTGCGGGCACGCTTTTTTAAAATTTCAGAAGTGCTTTTTGGTTTTGTCATTGGACTTTTTTGCCTCATAACCCCTTAACCTGAATATTTCATGCATAAAAATTAACAACAAGGTACAATCATCTTCTAACAAATTTCGGCAGTCTTATCAACCTGCCGGTCTGTTTTGCATAAAAAAAGAATTTGACATTGGCGGCAGCTATCGATAATTATTACAGTTTATCAAAAATAATAACCTGTGAACGCCTAAAAAAGAGGAATTGTTCATGGTAAAGCTCGATTTTGGAAAAACCGGGGGTTTGATACCGGCCATTGCGCAGGATTATAAAACCGGCGAAGTCCTGATGCTGGCATATATGAACAAAGAGTCATGGGATATGACCCTGAACACAGGCAAGGCGACGTATTTTAGCCGCAGTCGGCAAAAGCTCTGGGTGAAGGGCAGCACTTCCGGCAACTTGCAGATTGTAAAAGAAATCCGGACTGATTGCGACGGTGATACCGTCTTGCTGAAGGTTGAACAGATTGGCGGTGCGGCCTGCCATACCGGTTACAGGAGCTGTTTTTATAAAAAAGTACATGGGGATGGGACATACGACATCATCGGAAAACCGGTATTTGATCCGGAGGAGGTGTACGGTAAATGAATAAACGATTGAAGCTCGGGATTCCCAAGGGAAGCCTGCAGAGTGCCACCGTGGCATTGTTTAAACGGGCCGGTTGGAAAATAAACGTCAATGGAAGGAGCTATTTCCCGGAAATCAACGATGACTCAATAGAATGTGCCATATGCCGGGCGCAGGAGATGTCCCACTATGTGGAGAACGGCACGCTGGATGCCGGTCTTACCGGAAAGGACTGGATTGCAGAAAATAGTTCGAATGTTCACGTTGTGGAAGATTTGATTTATTCAAAAGTGAGCGCGCGACCGGCCCGTTGGGTACTTGCGGTACCGTACGACTCTGACATAAAAAAAGTTGAGGATCTTGAAGGTCGAAAAATAGCCACCGAACTGGTTAAGTTTACCCAGCGCTACTTTGACGAACGGAAGATCAGCGTAAAGGTTGAATTTTCCTGGGGCGCCACCGAAGCCAAGGCGGTTTCCGGTCTGGCTGATGCCGTGGTGGAGGTAACCGAAACCGGCAGTACGATCAAAGCCCATGGCTTGCGCGTTATCGATGAATTGATGCAGACCAACACCCAGCTCATTGTGAATCATGATGCATGGAAGGATCCTGAAATACGGAGCAAGGTGGAGCAGATCGCTCTTTTACTCAAAGGCGCTCTTTTAGGGGAGAAGCTGGTGGGTCTGAAAATGAATGTGCCCGAAAAACAGATCGAGGCGATCGTCTCCCTTCTGCCCAGCTTAAATGCACCCACGGTGGCTCACCTGTACAATTCGGACTGGTATTCGGTTGAAATCGTGGTCGATTCCGGGACGGTGCGGAATCTGATCCCTAAACTTCTCCATGCCGGCGCGGAAGGAATCATTGAATATCCGCTCAACAAGGTGGTATAGAATCGTTCAGAAGTGGTAATTGTACGCTAATTTGATGTTGCATGCTTGGTTGTTGTCTGCCAGTACTTATTATTTTCAATGATCCAGTATCCAGTTTCGAGTATCCGGTATCCTCACTGCATTATAAAACAACTGGTAGGTCGGAGAGCACAGATTGATTGCAAAGCGCTTAGAAAACATCACCTCGTTCATTGTGATGGATGTGCTGGAAAAGGCACATGAGCTCGAGCGTGAGGGGACGGACATCATTCATCTGGAGGTGGGAGAACCCGATTTTGATACACCTGCCTGTGTAAAGGCGGCGGCATGCCGGGCCCTCGATGAAGGGCACACTCATTATACCCATAGCCTCGGCCTGCTTGAACTCAGAGAAGCCATCTGTCAATACTATTTCCTGCATTACGGCGTTTCGGTCGACCCCGACCGGGTTCTGGTTACCTCGGGGACATCACCGGCCATGCTTCTGCTTTTCTCTGTGCTCCTGAACAACGGCGACCAGGTTATTCTTTCCGACCCGCATTATGCTTGCTATCCGAATTTTATCCGGTTTATTGAGGGAGAACTCGTCCGGGTGCCTGTTTATGAAGAGGATGGATTTCAGTACCGACCGGAAGCCATCCGGGAGAAATTGACCGACAGAACAAAGGCCATCTTTATCAATTCTCCATCCAACCCTACCGGGAATCTGCTGTCGGCTGAACGCATGCAGGAAATTGCGCGAATGTCCCCCTGGATTGTTTCTGATGAAATCTACCACGGTCTGGTGTACGAGGGGAAAGAGCACTCGATTCTGGAATTTACGGATAAAGCCTTTGTGCTGAACGGGTTTTCCAAGCTTTATGCCATGACCGGTCTGAGACTCGGGTATCTGATTGCCCCCAGACCCTTCATGCGGCCGTTGCAGAAGCTGCAACAGAACTTTTTTATTTCCGCTAATTCGCTGGTTCAGAAAGCGGGAATCGCAGCGTTAACCGAAGCCGGTGACGATGTTGCCCGCATGAAAAAAATTTACAATGATCGCCGTAAATACATGATCCGACGCTTGAAAGAGATGGGGCTGGGGATCACGGTGGAGCCCACCGGAGCGTTCTATGTTTTTGCAAATGCAAAGCACTTATCCCGTGACTCCTACAAACTGGCTTTCGATATCCTTGAGAAAGCGCATGTGGGCGTGACTCCGGGCATAGATTTCGGGGAAAATGGGGAAGGTTATCTGCGTTTTTCCTACGCCAATTCGATAGAGAATATTGCCGAAGGCATGCATAGACTGGAAGATTACTTAAATAATCGGTAATCTCTCGTCTACCTTCGCAACCCTTTAGAGGCAGTGATCCTGGATCTTGGATCCTGGATTTTGGATCATGGATAATTAATCGAGAACATCATTGATCCCAGTATCCAGTATCGAGTATCCAGAATCCAGAATCCAGCATGATCATCAAATCCGCTGAATTTATTAAAAGCGCCGTCAAACCAGCACACTATCCCCCGGCAGTCCTGCCGGAGATTGCCTTTGCGGGCCGCTCCAACGTGGGTAAGTCCTCCCTGATCAATGTGCTGGTGAACCGGAGGCGGCTGGCCAAAACCGGGGCAACACCGGGACGCACCCAGTTGATCAATTTTTTTATCATTAACGACGCCTTCACCTTCGTCGACATCCCCGGCTTTGGATATGCCAGAGTGCCCGTATCCGTAAAGAAAAAATGGGGCCCCATGGTTGAAACCTACCTGTCGACAAGAGATACGTTAAAAGGCGTGATCCTGATCATGGACATCCGGCGCACTCCGAAATCCGAAGAATTGAGCCTTGTCGAGTGGCTGAATCATTACCATATTTCCAGCATAATGGTTGTGACAAAAATCGACAAACTTGCCAGATCTAAACAACTGCCGCAAAAACAGAAAATTGCCCGGACCCTGGGGGTGAACAGCACGGACCTGATCCTTTTTTCAGCCCGAACGCGTCAGGGGAAGGGGGAATTGTGGCGAGCGATCCAGGCTTTGGTCGGGACAGAGGAAGCATAATCAAAGCAATTTGGTACGTGTTCACGGGGTGCGTGTTGCGAGTTTTTTAACCCGTAACCCGGAACGCGCAACCCGGAACATTCGTCAAGAATATAACGAAAGTATCTTTTTGAGTGTATGACAAAGAATAACCAGAGTAACGATACTAGCCGATTTCGATCCGGTTTCGTTGCCATCGTCGGTGCGCCCAATGTCGGGAAATCGACCCTGCTGAACCGGATGCTCGGCGAAAAGATTTCCATTACTTCCAAAAAGCCCCAGACGACCCGGAACCGGATTCTCGGTGTTTTTCACCGCCCTTCCGCCCAGCTCATTTTCATGGACACACCGGGGGTACACGAAGCCAGCAACCCGTTAAATATCCGGATCGTGGAGACAGCACTGTCGGCGATGGGTGATGCGGATATCATTCTCATTCTATTGGACGTTGCCAGGCCCGACCCGGTGTCCGAGGGCCTTATGGTTAGTAAGCTCAAGCAAGGCAAACGGCCGGTGATCCTGGCCCTCAATAAGATCGATTTAGTAAATAAAGATGATTTGCTGGAAATTATCGACCGCTGGGCACAGGTATATCCTTTCGAGGAGATTGTGCCGATATCTGCAACCGAGGGAACGCAGGTGAACAATCTGATAGAGGCCATGGAAAAATATCTACCTGCCGGACCGCCTTACTTTCCCCGGGACACTCTCACCGATATGCCGGAACGCTTTATTGCCGCAGAAATGATTCGTGAAAAAATTTTTCGCCTGACCGGAGAAGAAATACCGTATTCTACGGCCGTTACGATAGATTTTTTCAAGGAAGAAAAAGCGGGCGCCTTCATCAAAATTCATGCGACCATCCACATGGAACGTGATTCTCAGAAAGGCATCATCATCGGAAAAAGAGGGGCCAAACTGAAGCAGATCGGCAAGGCGTCCAGGGAAGCCATTGAACGATTTTTCGGTGCCAAAGTGTTTTTGCGATTGTTTGTGAGGGTCCAGAAAAACTGGAGCAGAGATACCAAAGCGCTCAGAAAACTGGGCTACTGACATTCCATGATTCTCTCATTTCATCCTCTGTTCATTGCAGATAAAAACATCGTGTATGCCGGACGGCCCCCGGGACCGGAAGAGCTTGACGCAATACGGGCGGCCGATGCGGTTATTCTGCCCCAGGGATGTCGGCGCGCGCTGTACGAGATGGCCCGTAATAATTGCTCTATTGTTTTCCCCAGTTACGACGTGCGGTTTGACCATGCGTGAAATAGTCAAAAAAGTGCAAATCAACATCCCATTCACCATGCTGTGGGACAAATATTCCGGCGAATTTCTGAAACGCGGGCTGAATCCGGAGATCGGCATCGATGCAGCGGCTCTTGAGAGATTTACCCGCCAGGAATTCGGCGACATGGCCGCACAGCTTTTAAGCCGCGGGCTTACGATCACGGTGCACGGCCCTTTTATGGACATGTCTGCCGGTTCCCCGGATCCTGTGGTTCGGGCGGCAACCCGACATCGATTTGAGCAACTGCTTGATCTGATCCCGCTGTTTAAACCCAAAACCGTCGTGTGTCATGCCGGTTATGAATGGAAACGGTATGGTTACGTTAGAGAGGAGTGGCTGGAAAACTGCATCGACACTTGGCGCTGGCTGGGCGACGGCATCCAAGCGGCGGGCAGTCGCCTGATGCTGGAAAATGTCTATGAACAAGGCCCCGAAGAAATGCAGATTCTGTTTGAACGCCTATCTGAGCAGGACGTCGGGTTTTGCCTGGATACCGGCCATCAAGCCGCTTTCAGCCGGACGTCTCTGACGGACTGGCTTGATACTCTGGGTCGGTTTCTGGGTCAACTGCATCTGCATGATAACCGCGGCGACGGTGACGGGCATCTGGCGCTGGGTCGGGGTCGGATCGACTTTGAGACGTTTTTTAAGCAGCTCAAATCCATGATGAAGGCGCCGCCGGTGATTACACTTGAGCCCCACGAGGCGGATGCGCTGGAACCGAGCCTTGCCTACCTGGAGAGAATATGGCCGTGGAATTAAATTATTTGAGGGGTCGGGGAGTTTTTTTGGAATTGAGAGCGCCATTCAAACAGTGCCCAGTGATGGGCGGATAACCCATTGCGCTCTAATCTCGATTTAGCAACAGAAACTCCCCGACCCCTCAATTATTTAAAGCTCACAACTGAAAGCAAAATACGACGGTTTGAAATTGTCGGCTTAAGGCCTCCAGCCGTCTGCCAATGAGGAGAAGATGGTTATCAAAAAAATCCACCAGGAGCTTGACCGGTTGGTCGATCCGCAAAGGGCGGAGATTTCCCTGCGGTTTTTTAAAACCGGCCCCGGCCAGTACGGCGAGGGGGACATCTTCCGGGGCATCCGCGTGCCGGTTCTTCGCAAGCTGGCAAAAAAATATGAAAACGTCAGCCTCGGTGATGCCGGCCGCCTGCTCGAATCCGCCTATCACGAAGACCGCTTACTGGCGTTGCTGTTGCTGGTTCGGATCTATGCCCGGGGAGATGCGGTCACTCGAGAAAAGGTATACCGGCTATACCTGGAAAAAACCCGGTTCATCAACAACTGGGATCTGGTGGATCTAACGGCTGAACACATTATCGGAGCCCACCTGCTGGGTAAAGGCAAGGCACCGCTGACCCGCCTGGCAAAATCTCCCCTGCTGTGGGAGCGGCGTATAGCCATACTGGCCACTTTTCATTACATCAAGCAGGGGCGGTTCAAAGAAACCCTTCGCATCGCCAGGATCCTGCTACGCGATCCGGAAGATCTGATTCACAAGGCTGTGGGTTGGATGCTCAGGGAGGTGGGCAAACGCAACCTTCCGGTGGAAGAAAAGTTTCTGAAAACCTGCTATCAGAAAATGCCGCGCACGATGCTGCGCTATGCCATAGAGAAATTTCCGGAGCCGAAACGGCAGGGGTACCTGAAGGGGAAAACCTGAAAAGACGAAGCATCACCCCGTCAGTGGGGATTTGGGAACAATTGGACAATCTGAAATGTTTAAACAGAAATTGAGATACTGGCTACCACGAATATTCGTGATAATCTTTGCGATATCATTATTGTTGCCCGCTCCTAATTTTATCTCTGATATGGATGATAACGTATTCATTATTTGGATTGCCAGGATTATTTGGGTTATAGGATTGCCGGTTATTTTTTGTTCTTTAATTATATTCATAGCATTGCTTAAAAGAATAGCAGTAAATGATAAATCTTAGGCGGAAGGTTAAGATAGATCTACTACAATAGGGCCAAATCTTAACGGGCTGTTGTTCAAAGCCCCTTTGAAAGCAAATGCGCGACAAACTGATTCGTCTTTTTTGAGCCTTATGTGAGCTTATTAATATCTGCTCGGTACTCATTATAAAGTGAAAGATCGTTTATTTATCGGTGGTAACGATTAACCAACTCATCAAAATCGGTGTCGGTGAAGATTTCGGCGAAGCGGCGGCCGCCCGTACTCTTGTGTTTATATAGACGCAAA
>DAOVBC010000024.1 GCA_030670715.1 Deltaproteobacteria bacterium
AGACATTTGATGCGGATCTGTTCTGCCCGGGGCAGCGGCAGGCCTTGCGTTTCTCACGGGTGTCAAACTCGCCCCCAAGCGCGCGTAAAGAAAGAAATGGCTCCGGTTCAATAAGATGACGGCGCCTGCGCCAATGCCTAAGCTTGAGTGCAACCTCGCAGTCGGTTTCTTTCTTAACGTGCGCTAAAGGACTCAGACAGTGCCCCCGGTCGAACCGCAACGCCTGCCGCTGCCCTCGGCTCGAAAGAGGCTCCGGTGGTTGCGTCTATTTTATAATGCTCGCCTTAGTAAAAGGGAAGTTATCCTTACATTATCCAGCATCCAGTATCGAGTATCCAGTATCTTGCCCGCTGTTTTGCAACAATGTTCGTTTACAAAATTCTGTCACTCAGGGTTCCAACCTGTCCGGGTTACGTCAAGACAACTCTCGGACAGCTTTATGCATCATTTTACCGATGGCCAGTTTTCGTGGGCACTGTTTTTCCGCTTCCGAATAGTCCAGGTCGAGAAGACGCTGTCGAACTTCTGCATTTATCCGGTTAAAACCGTCTCTGGCCAGCGCATGGTCTCCGTAGCTGCGGTCATACATCAGGTAGCGCATGACATCACCGATCGGTACCTGTTGCGCAAGGGCCGATTCACAAATGCGGGAGCAGCCCGCGCAGTAATCCGACTGCGTTTCGCCGGCGTACCTGCGCAGCAGGCGCAAATCTGTCGCGCTTAATCTGGTCTTGTTTACCGCGGCCGCAACGTTGGTCATCAAAAGGGACATGTTAGGCATCTGCGAGCAAATGCTGGCTATCTGCGGGTTTTCCCACACCGCTTTGAGTTTGGCCTGCCCGTCGGTATATCCTTTTTTAATAAAACGCCCGGCAAGCTGCAGTTCGGTTTCCGTAGTGGTTTTCACCTGTCCGCCGCCCTGGGTTTTCATGGCCGTCAGGCCGATACCCGCTTGCGCGCAAGCATCCACAGCAACCCGCATCCGATCCGTGTGCATCAACCGGTAGTTATAGGTCATCATGATACCGTCGATCCAACCCAGACCGGCTGCATCCATCAAACACTCTTCCATGTTGCTGTGGGTGCTGAAACCGAAAAAGCGGATCTTGCCCTGAGCTTTGGCCTTTTCTCCCCAGTCCCTGACGTCATCGTCCATTTCCCGGATGCCGCTGATGCCGTGCACAAAAAACAGATCGATATAGTCGGTTTGCATGCGCTCCAGGGATTTGTTCAGGTGGCGTGTCATACCCTTTATGGTCCAGGCGCCGGACTTGGTGACCAGAAAGATTTTTTTACGGTCTTCGGGAAATCTGGCAAAATACTTGCCGATGCCCTTTTCGCTGTGGCCGCCCTCATAAGAATTGGCCGTATCCCAATAGGTCAGGCCCCATTTAACGGCCTGCTTCAGCATTAATTGACTGTTTGGAATATCAAACATCCCGCCCAGCGACAGGATCGAGACAGTCTCCCCGGTTTTCCCGAATGGCCGGCGGGGAACGGTGATCTGGCCGGCATTCTGTGCAAGCAAAGCGGCGGAAGCATCCGGCAAGTTTCCAAGTTGCGTCATCAGCGTTCCGAGGCCGGTCGCCCCGGCGGCTTTGATAAAGGCTCTGCGTGAGCATTTATTACCATGTTTATTCATTTCTAATCCATCCTTATTCTATCCAGTATCCAGCATCCAGCATCCAGCATCGAGTATCTTGCCTTCTGTGGCAACAATGTTCGTATTCACTATGCCGTCATTCGGGATTCCTACGTGGCGGTATCAAGTCCTCAATAGCATTTTGTGCTGTTGGTTTCGGGTCTCGTTTTCCGCCGTGACACGGATCGCCCGCCTGCCCCGAACGGGACATTCATGTTCGCAAACCCCGCAGCCAATGCAGTACTCCGGTTTGACGTAGGGGCGTTGAAGGCGGATTTGAATCTCAACCCGACTCCCCGGCTCCGGGGGCATATCCCAGGGGCGGTCTGCTGAAAAGGCCAGGCGCCTGTCTGTGTTCTGAACGATGCGACGCGGGTGTGAAAAGACCTTACCGGTAATTTTACAGAAAAAATCACCGGTAGCAAAACGATCCGGTTCCAGCATGTTTCCTTCGAGCTCGATCTGCCGGGAATCTGAGCGTTGCACAACCAGCCGTTTACCGAACCGAACCGGTGAAAATACTTCCCGGGTCACAATCGCCTTGGGGCTGACCGGGCAGTTTTCCTGGCACACGATGCAGGGGGTGTCCATCGCCCAGGGCAGGCAGCGCCCCCGATCCACAAATGCGGTTCCGATGCGTATCGGACCGGTAGATGTAAAATGGTTTTTGCCCAGGCGCTCATCCAGAGTGATGGGGCGGATGGCAGCTGTGGGGCAGATGTTTCCACAGGCGATGCACTTGTGCTGGCAACCGCTGGTGCCGATACGAAAATTGAGTACCGGCGTCCAGAGGCCCTCCAGTCCGCCCTCCAACCCGGCCAGATGGATAACATTGGTAGGACAGATGCGCATACACTGGCCGCACTTTATGCAGCGGGTGAGAAACGCTTCTTCATCCAGGGCACCCGGCGGACGCACCAGCTGCGGATTCCAGTTGGCAGCGAGGTAACCGTTCAGACGCAATACGGGTATGGCAGCGACACCGGAGACTGCTGCAACGACAAATTGTCGGCGGGACACGTCCGGGCTGACCGTCTCGCCCGCTGCCGATGGTGACGTCCGGTATCCGATAAGATGATGGTGGCACTCGCTGCGGCAATTCATGCACAAAACGCATTCATTGATCCGTATGGTGGAGGATGGCGCACAGGCCCCTTCACAGTTTCTTTCGCACAGGTGGCAGTCGGTACATTCCGCCTCCGTCTTGCCGATCCGCCACAGGGCGTAACGGCTTATAACAGCGAAAAGCGCCCCTAGCGGGCAAACAAAGCGGCAATAAAAACGGGGAAATTTCAGGTTTAAGAATATGGCTGTCAAAAAGATGATAGCGATCAGACCGGACCCTTCATAATAACGGGGCCTGGCCGTAAGCCGAAGTGTGGTCTCGTCCACCAGCGGCAGGATCAACAGATTAACGGATCGATACACCAGCGGTATCGGATCTAACAGGCCGACCTGCAAAGAGGCTGACAGCAGCTGCCGGTCGTTTAAAAAAAAGCCTGCAACTGCCCAGAAGCAGGCTCCCAGCAAAAGCGCGAAAAGAAACCGTCTGGAAAATTTATAGGTTCCGGAAACAGTGAGGATCAGCGCCACCGCCAGACCGGCAGCAATCAGTCCCAGAAATACCCGTGGTTCTCCGCGGGGAAGCCGGATCAGGTATAACAGCAAATCAGAGACGGCAACAGCCAGCAGGAATATCAGGATCCAGTATTTCACCACCTGCCACCGGCTGTACCGGTTGACTTTCGCTTTTTCCAGAGAAGTCTTTTTGCGTCGGCCCACAAATCCCACAAACTGATGGATGGCGCCAAAAGGGCAAATCCACCCGCAGAAAAATCTGCCAAGCACTATGGTCAGCACCACCGTGGCCAGGCCCCATAGCAAGCCGGAGTAAATGGTGTGTGTCGTCAGCAAGGTTCCCAGTCCGACCAGGGGGTCGAGCTCGATGATCCAGTTCACCGACCAGCCGCGAAGCTGCCACCAGGCATCACCGAGGGTGGTGACTACACAGAACCACAAAAATACAATCAAAAAGAAAATCTGACTGATGCGCCGGGCGGTAACAATAGTCATTATTTATCTAAGCCTGGTTCTTTAAACAGTTTAGAAATTTGGCTTTAGTTTCAAGGCCGTAGGCCGCTCCTCAAGGCCCGCTCAGCTAGCGGGACGATCCTCGAAGCCCGCAGGGCTGCTCCTCAAGGCCCAACGGGTCGATCATCTTCCATTCTACGCTCCTGAAATAAATCGATACGGTTTAATCACTTTCTGCATCACCCGCTCATAATTCTGAGATTATCACCGGGTTTAGAGATCTGTAATCGGCGGTTCCCGCTCCTTTGGCTTCCGCTGCGGCGATATAGGGCAGGCTACCAGCGTCTTTGTCCAGCAGGGATGCACCAAAGGCATCTGCAGCCACCTGATCCGTGCTGACGATCATGGTTTTGGTAGTTTTTAAATCTGAGAGCGATCCACCGGTGGGGCCGTTGGACATCATGCTGGTGGTGCCGTCCAAAATAACCAGCGTCGGTTTTACCATCATTGCCAGTTCGGTAATGATGGTGTTAATGTCCTGATGGAAAATATTTCGCCGTCCGCCAAGCAGCCCGTACCAGTTTTTCATGGTCATGGATGCACCGCTGCGATGGTGATCTTTAACCGGTGCGATGCCGATCAACCGGTTGACCTCTTTAAAGGGCTCAAACAGAACCGGCCATTCTCTGATCAACCTGGCACCGGAGATGGTGATCGGCCTGAAAAAATGTTCAGCCGGCAGCACAACCGTACCGCCGGCAGCGCGTGCCGCACGGGCAATACCGGTCAGCTGAAAACAGCTGGCCGGATCATTGATCGGGTTGTCCGTGACAATGACTTTTGCCGCACCCGCTTTAAAGCACAGACGGGTCACTTCCGACACGAGCTGCGGGTGCGTTGTGGCCGAGAGTGCGGGAGGAGAGGCAAAAGCCGCGTTGACTTTCAGCAGGACGCGATCTCCCTTATGTATGAAGCCTTCGATGCCGCCAAGCGCCTGCATGGCGCGGCGGATGGTTTCTGTTCGGTCTTCGCCGTGTACAATGCTCATTTTCGGTTTCTGGCCGGGGATGGAAAAATCGGCAAGGCTGACACCGGTTTTTATAGATGAACTGCGCCCCGGACCTTTCGGGTCAAAAAACCAGTACCCGAGAGAACACGCTGCGGCCATGGACAGCCCTGCCCTGGCGGCACGAGTCAAAAAATCTCTGCGGTTTTCATTATATTTGCGGTTACTATCTTCCATTGTGGATATCCTGCAGCCTTTTTTCCAGCCTTCCGGCAAGCTGTAACGCCCGATTCATATCGGATGCCTCGTGAATCCCTGCCAGGTAGGGCCCCAGGGTAAATATGATTTCATAGGTCCCCAGGATTTCCACTATGCGGGGGCTCCTCGCTTTCATCGAATCTTCAGGCGTGATGTTTTTCCCGCCGAATTCCCCGAGGAATGCATAGTACCCGGCAGCCACGCGTCTGGCAGCCTCCGCTGATTTACGGTCGGACAAAAATGCGGTCAGCCCGGTGCCATCCAGATTGTACTGAGCGATAAATACCCGATCGAGCTTGCTGTAGCCAAAAGCATCGGCCGGGATCATGGCAACACTGTCCGGAACAAGACCGGACTCCGGAAACAACTGTGGTTCAGCGACCGTTTTAGATTGCACCGGTGTGTTGCGAATAAAAGTCTCTGCAAGGATCTTCAAGGTCTGAATTGCCTCAACGGTCGCTTCGGACGCAATGAACTCGATATAATACGGGCCGTGAACCAGGTACAGCGCATTTTCGGTAGTGTAAGACAACCGGCCGATGTCGCCCGGCGAGGCGTCATCGCGCTGCTGGATGCTGTAAACCGCAAAGGCATTAGCGTGCATTGCCATGTCATATATGAAAATCTCCATCCAACGATCCGTGGCGCGATCATCCTTGAATCGTTGACTGTCAAGCCGTTTAAACCCGGCGGAAAGATACAGTTCCGCTTTACCGTTTATCTTATCGGACAGGTTGTCGGGGGTAAATGCTTCCGGCGGCGTCAGCGGTGAGACGTTTTGCGGCAGGTGTATCAGGGCATCGACCGGTCGATTCACCGGTGGACTCCTTTGACCGATGGTGTCCGCTTGACCGGTGAGGGACTGAACCACAGCCGGATTGAACTGGAACTGATTCAGGAAAATTACGGCGCCGATCGAGGTGAGAACCAGCAATATGGCCAGGCTCAGAAAGGTTTCCCTTGTGCTGATTTTACTGTTATCAGGGTACATGCCGGCCTCACATGCGGGGGCAAAGGAAAAGAAAACGAGACGATTTTTATAATATATGTAAAATGCCGGTGACTGTCAATTCTGATGGTCTCGTAAAAAGCTGATTAAAGGCGCTTCGCGCCCCTGTGGACGAAAATAACTGAAAACAAGTTATTTATGTCCGAAATCGGCTCGGACCGTCATTCCGGCGGGCCCTGTGCCGGACCAGATCCGGTAGCCGGGCACGCAGTGAAGCTTTAGCGCTATCCAGTCGTTTCAGATAGTTATGGACTCCGGCTTCCGCCGGAGTGACGGGATTTGGGACTTTTTACGAGACCATTATTTTTTAGTTGAATTTTTTTTAAATTTGTAGCATTCATACCTTTCAGCCAAATACCGAGCATATCTATTAACAGTTTAAAAATACATTATAAATTATTTATATGGGTTAATAGGTTCAGGGTTATCTACATTTCGCTGACCTTGCTTGTGAGCCGGACTGCCGGACGTATAGAGGGATGAAACCGCAAATAGCGGCGCCGTTGCACTTGGCATTATCATACACGTTCTGATACTCAACGTGCATGATTTCTCCATTCCAAAAATAAACGTTTGAGCCTTTAGGGTTCAACCACTGAACCTTTGAACCCTGAACCCTTGAACGGTTTCAGTATAACCATTATGGATGAGGTAAGGGGGATGAGGATGCGTTGTAAAGCTATTGGAATCTTGTGTTTCGCGTTGATTATCACAGTAGGTATTTCGTTTGATGTTGCCGGCGAAGATCCTGAAGGGCAGATGATCGTACCGATGGGTGTCATTACACTGAAAGCGCCGCAAGGCGTGGAGTCCAAGAAGGCACCGGTGGAATTTCCCCATTCCAGGCATTTTGCCACTGACTGTAAATCGTGCCACCATAAATGGCAGGGCGAGGAGAAAATCAAAGGTTGTCAAACATCAGGATGTCATGACCAGGCGCAGGCCCCAAAAAAGGCCGTTTCATACCTGTCTTATTCGGATGTGGGCATAAAGTATTTCAAGTATGCCTACCATCAAGCCTGCATCGGGTGTCATAAAGAAATAAAAGCCAAAAACAGGCAGCTGGCGCAATCCTACCAGGTCGTGAAAGACCAGCTCCCGCCGACCGGCCCCTCCGGATGCATTGAGTGTCACCCAAAAGAGTAATACTATTTTCGGTCACTATTGTATAACATTTTTTACAGGGTGGTCTTTTGGCCACCCTGTATTATTATTAATATCTAGGTTGTAATTATTCTTCTTTATTCGAGTAAAAAATGACTGCCCAGCATCGACAATCGATATTATGCCCCAACTGCGGGAAACTGATCAACGCCGGTGAACCGCGCTGCCCGTACTGCGGCACCCGGAATCCCGGTTCCCGCTGGAGGAGCAATCCCTGGACCAGCGGCTTTAAAGACCCTGTCCGGCTGGTTCGCACTGTCATCTATATCAATATCGGCATGTACGTCATTTCTCTCCTCCTGAACCCGACCCTTACCAGCCTTTCCATGAATCCGCTCACGTTCCTGGCCCCCGACAGCACGAGCATTTTGCTGTTAGGTGCAACCGGAACCGTGCCCATCGACCGTTTTCACCGCTGGTGGTCTCTGTTATCCGCCAATTATCTCCATGGCGGTATTCTCCACATATTTTTCAATATGGTCGCTTTCAAGCAGCTGGCCCCGTTCATTATTCGTGAGTACGGCACCTATCGCATGTTCATCATTTACACAGTGGGCGGAGTCCTCGGATTTGCGGTATCCTACCTGGCGGGAGTGATGTTCACCATCGGGGCATCGGCAGCGGTGTGCAGTCTCATCGGCGCCGCACTTTATTACGGGAAAAGCAGAGGCGGGCCCTATGGGCAGGCCATCTACCGGCAGGTGGGCGGCTGGGTGCTGGCGCTTTTCCTGTTCGGTTTTCTGGTGCCGGGCATCAACAACTGGGGCCACGGCGGCGGCATTCTGGCAGGTGCATTTCTCGGATTTCTGCTGGGATATCAGGAAAAGGTGAGAGAGCGGCTTTCCCATAAAACGATCGCCGGCATCTGTGTGATTTTAACCGTTGCCGTCCTCTGCTGGGCGGTGATCAGCGGTATTTACTACCGTCTCCTTGCTTGAATATTTCATTAAAATATTGATTGACAAACCTCCTTTAATCGTTTATCGTCGATATACGATTAAAGGAGGATGTAAAACAGATGAAAGCAGCGACAGCGTCAACCCCTCCCCTGCTCTCAGCCAACAGCGATACACCAGACCATGAATCCCTTGCCATGATTTGTAAGGCCCTGGGGCATCCGGCCCGCATTCGTATTTTGCAGTACCTGAAAGAAGCGGACCGGTGCATTTGCGGAAAGATTGTTGAAATTCTGCCGCTGGCACAATCCACGGTCAGTCAGCATTTGAAAATTCTCAAGCAGGCCGGTCTTGTCATCGGTAAAATCGAGGGTCCAAGTACCTGTTACTGCCTGGACAAAGAAAAACTGGCCCAGTTTAAAAACATGATTACAGATTTATAGTAAAAGTAAAATCCAATATTAAGGTGCTACCGGGGATTAAATCCCAAAGGTTGTGGCACTCTTGAAAGGCCAACACCGTGACTGAAGAAATCACCCATCCATTATGCCGGGAAGAAGAAATCGGTTCAACTGTGTCCGATTGCGAAACCGGTTCGTCACCCTCAAGTGATTTCGCCAAAACAACGTCTACGGGCGTAGACACCGCTGCAGATAAGTTCATCACCAAACCGGCTATCGACGATGTTTGCTGCGGACCCCCGGCGGGCCCGGCAAGCAGTCCCAGCGAGCGGCCCGGATACCGGCTGGAGCACTTTGTCGAAGATTTTGTACAAACGCCTGCCGGATCAGTGCCGCGGGTGAAAACAACCCTTGATTCAAAGGATCTTCAGGGAACTTTTCTGGTGCGTTGTGGAATCGGGCGTAACGATTACAAGATTGCCCCGGGTCTTTATTGTACCGGAAACCCGGGGCCGGAATCGCCGGTTCTGGTCACGGCCAATTACAAACTCTCATTTGATTCGCTGCGCGGTAAAATCGATACACTTGACACCTGGCTGCTGGTGCTGGATACGCGCGGAATAAATGTGTGGTGCGCAGCCGGGAAAGGCACTTTCTCAACGGGGGAAGTCATACATCGTGTGAAAATGACCGGACTTGAAAAAATAGTGCAGCACCGCCGGCTTGTACTGCCGCAGCTTTCTGCTACAGGCGTTGCGGCTCACCAGGTGAAAAAAGGTTGCGGGTTCAAGGTCGTCTGGGGTCCGGTGAGAGCCGAAGACCTCAAAAGCTTTCTGGATTCCGGAATGAAAGTTGAAGAGAGCATGCGACGGGTTACTTTTTCCCTTCCGGAAAGACTGGTTCTCATTCCGGTGGAGCTCTCCTTTATTCCCAAATATTTACTCTGGTCAATCATCGCGATATTTCTTCTTTCCGGTATCGGGGTGGATATATTCTCCTTTAAAGCCGCATGGTTTAGGGGGCTTATGCTGGCGATCGCCTGTGCAGCCGGTATTTTCGCCGGCGCGATGGCTGCTCCGGCTCTTCTGCCCTGGATTCCGATGCGATCCTTTTCATTGAAAGGGGCCATAACCGGTCTGGCGGCCGGCCTAGTAATTGTATGGCTCTTCCGGGGCTGGACGAATGGATGGGAATCTCTGGCCCTGCTTGTCTGCACGGGGGCGATCAGTTCATATCTAGCCATGAACTTTACGGGATCAACGCCTTTTACTTCCCCATCGGGTGTAGAGAAGGAAATGCGCAAAGCGATTCCGGTCCAGGCGGCTGCGGTGCTGGTGACGGTAGGATTATGGATTTTAGCCTCGTTTGCATAAAAGCTAAATCTTAACGGACAAGAGTTGTATCGCTGTTATTCTGATCAAGTCATTTCCTTTAAATGGCTAAAATTTAAATCCGAAACACGAAATTCGAAACAATTTCTAAACGCTAAATTCAAATGTTCAAACCTGTTTCGAATTTCGGTTATTTGATATTCGAATTTGTTTCGGGTTTCGAAATGCGGATTTCGAATTTTAATGATAAAATTATTTTAATAAATTTTTTACGCAAATAGTATTAATGGGAATCTCGAATGAAGGACTTTAGATATTTGCCCGGTGTGTCAACACTGAAACTGGACAGCGAAACCTGCACCGGCTGCGGGATGTGTACACTGGTATGTCCGCACGGTGTGATCGCACTGGAACATAAAAAAGCGAAGATCCTGGACCATGATGGATGCATGGAGTGCGGTGCCTGCAGCACCAATTGTCCGGTGGATGCAATCAGTGTAACACCGGGTGTGGGCTGTGCCGCCTATATTATTCAGACATGGTACAAGGGAAAAGAAGCCGCATCTTGCGGTGGTCCGGCCTGCTGCTAATCCCAGAAATCGTAAAAATGATGCACCGGCCCGTGCCCGTGGCCCAGCCGGTATCGGGCTCCGGCCCGAATCGCCTTGCTGATATATTGTTTGGCTTTTTGAACGGCCGTTTCAATATCGTTATCCATGGCCAGGTAAGCTGCAATTGCTGAGGAAAGGGTACAGCCGGTCCCGTGGTTGTTCAGGGTTTCGATGCGCTCGCCTTTAAGTTCCTGCACACGATCTTCTTTTGCAAGATAAAGCAGATCGGTGCTGTTGTTGTCCTCCAGGTGCCCCCCCTTTATGAGTACGCTCCGGCTTCCGAACTGCGCCAGAGATTTGGCTGCTGCATACATATCCTCTGACCCGAGTAAATCCTGGTTCAGCAATACCGCCGCTTCCGGCAGGTTGGGCGTAACGACGGCTGAAAGCGGCATTAAGTGCGTTTTGATGGCTTCAATGGCATCATCCCGCAGAAGTTTGTCACCGCTCTGGGCGACCATGACCGGATCGAGAACGATCTTTTGGGCACCATGCTTAACGAGCTGTCCGGCAACGGTTTCAATCAGTTCGGCGGAATAAAGCATGCCTATTTTAACCGCATCGGCTCCGATGTCTGAAAAAACCGCTTCCAGCTGCTCCCCGGCAAATGACGGCGGTACCGCATGTATTCCGGTAACACCCTTTGTATTCTGTGCGGTCAGGGCGGTGATAACCGACATCCCGTAACATCCGAGGGCCGAAAACGTTTTTAAATCGGCCTGGATCCCGGCGCCCCCACCGCTGTCCGATCCTGCGATGGTCAGAACTCTGGTGTAACGTCGATCTGCAGTTTTTTCATAATGATCGATACTCATCATTCCAATCCTTGAAATGGTTCCACCCTGTCGGTGTAATCACCCGCACCTTGTCATTGTCTTCCACCAGCTCTATTCGTCCCGTGTCCGTTATTTCACCGATGGGATACAGCGATTGATTAAATTTAGAAAGATAAGTCCGTGCGACTTTATCCGCGGAATCCCGGCCAATTGTGCACAGCAGCGTATAATCCTCTCCACCGGCCAGTGCAAAATCGACCGGGTCAAAACCAAACCGGGAACAGAACGTGTGCAGATGCGGGGAAACCGGAATCCGGTGAGCATCCAGGCGTGCCCCGACCCGGCTTTCTTTGGCGATGTGGCCGAGATCGGAGCTGAGCCCGTCGCTGACATCGATGGCCGCGTGCACATCCCGGCAGGCTGCCAGAAAGAGTCCTTCCCGCAGAAACGGTTTTGGAAGAATATGAGCGTTGAACAGTTCTTTCAATGCGGCTGACTCTGCAGGCGTGTTGTTCAGTATCAAATGCAATCCGGCCCTGCTGTCACCCAGATACCCGGTTGAAAAAATAATGTCCCCCACCTGAGCGGTGCTGCGAAGCAGAATTTCTGATTCCTTAACAGTTCCTGTTACCGCTACGTTTATAATCAAATCGGTTTTTGAACTGGTCGTGTCACCGCCAAGTATATTGACATCAAATTCAGCGGCAAGACGCTTCATTCCGTTATAAAGATCATCAAGATACTTCAGAGAGCATTCTTCCGGTATGGCGATGCTGACAAATGCTTCCCGGGCGATCCCGCCCATGGCGGCGATATCACTCAAGTTGACCGCCAGAGCTTTGTATCCCAGGTTAAAGCCGGAAGTGGCCTCTCTTAAGAAATGAACGCGTTCCACCAGCAGATCCGTCGTCACCAGCGTTAATCGGTCCGCCCCCGTCTGGAAAGCTGCGGCATCGTCGCCGATGGCCTTGACGATGCTGTCCGGACGGATCAGGCATCCGCGGCTGATTCTGTCGATAAAGCCAAATTCTCCAATGTCTTTAATACTCATATCATCACAGAAACCTGGTTCTCTAAACGGTGTCAGAGTTTATTTTCACTGCCGCCGGGCCCGTTCAATGTTTTCTATTAATCTGCGTGCCGCTTTTTCCGGATCATCGGCCGCAACAATGGCCGATACGACCGCCACACCGTCCGCACCGCTGCGAATGACGCCGGCGGCGTTGTCTGGATTCAGACCGCCGATCCCGACCAGCGGAATGTCTACCGCTGCTCGAATTGTTCGCAGCCCTTCCAGTCCCAGGGGCGGGGCGGTGTCGGTTTTTGTCGGTGTTGCATATATGGGACTAACCCCCAGGTAGTCCGCCCCATCTTTTTCAGCCTGGATCGCATCCCCCAGCGATTCGGCAGAGATACCGATGATCATCGACACTTTTACAATCTCTCTAGCCATTTTCAGCGGCATATCCGTCTGGCCGAGATGTACACCATCGGCCCGAACAGCCTGGGCCACGTCCAGCCGGTCATTTATAATCAAAGGAATATTCAGTGCCTTCAAGCGCTCCTTGACGGCAATAGCCTGTTCAATGAACTCCAGAGTGGAACATTCTTTTTCACGCAACTGAACGCAGGTGACACCACCGCGAACAGCGGTTTCAACAATCTCCAGTGTCGACCTGCCGCTCGATAGACCGCGATCCGTTACCAGGTACAGGGAATAGTCAACAAGGCTGTGTTCCACGATATCCTCTCAATAAAAAATGGGACATTTATGCAAACAGATATACTACTGCCAAAATGTTGCAGGTTGCAAGTTGTGAGTTACGTGTAGGACAATAGCTATAAATAGCGGTCAT
>DAOVBC010000227.1 GCA_030670715.1 Deltaproteobacteria bacterium
CAGATCGGGGGTCACATCTTTCTCATCGGATTCCAGTTCTCTTCCGGAAAGGTGAACCAGGAACCACTTTTGCATGGAATAGCGGGCGCCTGCCTTCTCGCGACCGGCTTTCTTTAACGGCAAAACGAGTTTCTCTTCTGCCAGAGAGTATACATTTCGCACGGCTTCCACTTCTGCGTCGTTTTCAAAAGCATACCGTCCCTCAAACCCGTGATTTTCCCAGACCACATCAGGATAACCGACAACCTCCTGATACATTTTGTTAGCCAGATCGTGAAAGTCATCGATGATATTGCTCATAAAAAAATACTTCGACAGGTCCATTACCAGAACAAAAGATTCCCCGATTTTAAGAAATTCCTGAAACGAATCAAATTTTCGAAGCCAGTCAAGATATTTATCTTCTATCTGTGCCGGTGTTAAATCCTTGCTGTGGGAAATCGGATGGATAAGTTTTAAAACCGCGGAAACCGTCGGCACAATGCACTCCCGCGGGGCAAGCTTTTTGACAATTTCCTGATCCGCCTCTATGGCACTGAAATATGCATCAAAATCTTTGATGGGTTTCTGGGGAATTTTCACAACGAGGTGATTATCATAGATCACATAAAAGCATTTACTCCGGCTGGCGCTGTCGCTTCCGGCCGGTCCTACGGTCATTCGTCTCGACACCCACTCCTTGTTGTGACTCACCCGCAGTTCATATGTCTTCCTTGACAGGATGGACTCTGATTCCAGCTCACTGATTTTATATAACGCATTTTTCGGTGCCCCCAGTTGAACTTTGTAAAGCCTTACAAAAAACTCAGCAATGCTTTTCTCATCGATCACCTGCGGTCCTTCTTCGATAGCCTCAACTTCCTCGACCTCGATTAATTCCTCCGGCTCGTCTGCGACCTCCGGTTTGCGCCGCCTGGGTTTCAAGATCAAAAAACCGACCACGATAAGCACCCCGACAATCACTAGCAACAGCCAGGGATATTCACCGATGACCGGAAGCTGATTGATCAACTCTTTTATTTTAGAAAAATTATCCATTTCTAACCATATATGGTCTTAAATGCCTGTTCGGTCCAGGTTATCATTCTGACATCACAGACTTGACGTACGTGTTCACGGAGTGCTCTCCACCGCTTCACTCCGGTGTCTACGTGTCTGGTCATTTCAATGACTTAGCAGCGGGGGCATTCCTGCCCCCTCCGCGGTCTCCCCCACTGCTAAGTCATTGAAATGATAAAGCCACTCCGACAATATCGTTACACGGGGAAACGTACCCCGTGAACACGTACGACTTGACTATATAATTATATCCTTTATGCTGTTCTCAATCAATGATTATATAGTTGAAAATTTTACTATAATACCTATCTTCCTGTCAGATGTTGAGGCTGCAGATCCAATTTTTGTCGGATATCCGGCGTCCGGGTATACACTGAAGCCTTTGCTTGTATGAAGTATATTGGACCCTAAATGATCGTGAACAAAACGGAGAACGAATATTAAAAAGGACTATGCCGCTTATGAAAATTGCCGAACTGGAGGAAAAAGGGGAAGCTTTGCTGGGAATAGAAGATCAAGCGGAAGCGCTAGTTCAGTTCGATAACTGGGTTGTTGAGGTGGCAAAATGGCTACAGGCCATTGCGCCCGAAAGTGATCTTGTCCAAGAGTGGGAAATGCAGGGTGGATCAAACCTGGTAACAGGCGCCGGAAGCAAAGATGTAGAGTCGAACTGGTGGCGGTTTCGGATGGCTGTTAATAAACGACTGTTCTGGCTTTCCAGACTGCCAACCGGTCACGGCCGGCCCTCATCCGGAAAGCCGGGAAGGAATCAAAGTGTAAAGCAGCAGGGTAAGGAAGTGAAATCAGTCGGCATGCAAACTGCCGGTGTCATCGATTACATCGTCAACTGGTTAAACACCTACTGTGACACCGCAGGCATGCACGGCTTTGTCGTGGGCGTATCAGGAGGAATAGATTCAGCGGTTACTGCCACGCTGTGTGCGAAAACCGGAAAACCGGTCATGCTGTTAAATATGCCTATTTATCAGGCCGCCGAGCAGATTTCGCTGGCCGATCAGCACATTAAATGGCTGGAACAAAATTACAAGGGGGCCGGAGGAGTTCATATCGATCTTACGCAAGTTTTCCAGGCGTTTGAAAATACCCTTCCCCGTGAAATCCAGGAAGGTCTCACCATGGCCAATACGCGTTCCAGGGTGCGGATGATTGCCCTCTACGCTTTTGCCGCCCACCACCGGATGCTGGTGGCCGGCACCGGCAATAAGGTGGAAGACTTCGGTGTGGGTTTTTTTACAAAATACGGCGATGGCGGTGTAGACATTTCACCTATCGCTGATTTGCTGAAATCAGAAGTTTATGAAATTGGGAAAGAATTGGGAATCATTAATACAATTCTGGATACACCGCCGACGGATGGACTGTGGTTTGATAACCGTACGGACGAGGGCCAAATTGGTGCAACTTACGCTGAACTTGAGTGGGCCATGCAGTTTGAGGCCGATTCCGGGAATGAGGATAAATTGCCCGCTAGAAAAAAGGAAGTGCTGGATATCTACCGTAATTTTCACAATGCCAACCGGCACAAAATGATACCGGTACCGGTGTGCAAAATACCGGTGCAGTTAAAGTAGACTTATTTTATTTGAGTGGTCGGGGAGTTTTTTGAGCTGAGAGCTCCATGAATTATCCGCACATCAACGGGCAAACTCATGCCTAAGGGTTCGTAAAGAAAGAACAGAATAAAGGGCATTAAATCAATAAGTTAGGCGTTTCTCGACGATTGCGGCGCTGATGAAATATTTTGACAACCCGCTGTTCTTTCTTAACGATCCCTAAAGCATTCAGACAGTGCCCGCTGACGTGCAGATAAGCCATTCCGCTCTAACCGGGACTCAGCGATAGAACAAACCGTAACGGTGATAATAAAAATTTTATCACCCGATATATCTGCCTTTGGATACCGATTGCGATACGGATCGCCCTTCTGGGTATCGCCGCGCTTATGATTTACGTTCCGCTGGGCATGGTATTGATCGGGCCTGAATACCTTGAATCCGACACCTGGCTTGATGCGCTGTTTATTGTGGTATTCGTTTCGCTGTTTTACTGGCGACTGTACGCTGCCATGCGGCTGACATCCAAAAGTTGAAACAAAAATTCCAGTCGGACACCTCGATGGTGAGTTTTCTCTACGATGAAAGAGCACACTAATTTCCTGAGGATCGCCGGCAAACGGCTGGAGATCGCAAGGTACGGCCCCTCGCCGGAAGATGCGCCAACACTAGTGTTTTTACATGAAGGGCTGGGCTGTGTTTCCATGTGGCGTGATTTTCCGGCCAGACTGGCAGCTGCTACCGGGTGCGGAGCACTGGTATACAGTCGTCTGGGTTACGGTCTTTCCGACCCCTGTTCATTGCCAAGACCCGTTCGCTTCATGCACGATGAGGGACTGCAGACCCTTCCCGGGTTGATTGATGCGGCTGGTATACGCGAATGTATTCTGATCGGTCACTCGGACGGCGGATCGATCGCCATTATCTATGCGGGTGGCACACCAGCACTTCCGCTGCGGGGCCTGATTACAGAAGCGGCCCATGTGTTTTGCGAAAAGATCACCCTGGAATCTATCCGAAATGCCGGGCGTGCCTTTAAAAATGGTGACCTGCGTTCGAACCTGGAAAAATTTCACTGCGCCAACACCGACTGCGCGTTCTGGGGATGGAACGGCGCCTGGCTGCACCCTGATTTTGTCGACTGGAACCTGGAGCAATATCTTCCCGGAATCCGTGTTCCGATGCTGGCTATTCAGGGTGAAGAGGATGAATACGGGACTTCCGCCCAGCTAGATGCCATTGTCCGGCAAGCCGGAAAGAAAGTCGAAACATTAATGCTGAAGAATTGCAATCATTGCCCGCACCAACAGCAGGAGGCCAAGACCTTTGATGCCATGCGGGCATTTATATTGAGTATATTAGGACCCAGCCCGGACAAGCCGGTTGGAGCGAAGCGGAAATCCCGCTTTAGCGGAGAAAACCAAAGAAACCACGAATAGGCACGAATTCAATTCCAAAAGACATGAATTATTGAACTCTCTTTTTATTTATTCGTGACAATTCGTGTTAATTCGTGGTTAAAAAATTATACCTAAGCACCTTTATGATTATAAGACTTATTCCGGTAATTGTTGCGTATTTGCTCCTGGGGGCGCATTTCCTCAGATACAACAATGTTCTTCTGACAGGTCTTTGTGCCCTTTTGCCACTGCTGCTCCTGGTAAAAAATCGCTGGGCACTTTGGGTTGTTCAGTGGTCAGCCTGTGTCGGTGCCCTGGTCTGGGCAAATACAGCGGCTGTATTGACCAAATCGCGTATTTCAGCCGGGGCCCCTTTGTGAAGAATGCTATTGATCCTGTCAGGTGTAATGATTTTCACCCTGTTTGCTGCGTATCTTCTCAGTTCGGACAAAGTAAAAAGTCGCTACTCTAAAAAATCATCAAACGTAGAAACTTCCTCTAACCTATAATTGAGTAAAGTGACAAATGCCCTACAGTGAAGAAATTGAAGCCCGTATACGAAAGGTTATTTCCGGCTGGCAAAACACCGACCATAAGAAAATGTTCGGCGGCACCTGCCATCTGATCAGCGG
>DAOVBC010000068.1 GCA_030670715.1 Deltaproteobacteria bacterium
GCTTACCGCTGCTCTGACTCGGGGATGTACCACTCATCGGCAAATGAGAAAAACTTGTATGGATGAATGGCCACTCGCCTTAGTTTTTTGTTGTAACCGGCGTAATTGGTCAGCGTCCACAGAAAAGTATACGGATTTTCATCCGCAATGATTTTGTGAAGTTTGCGGTTTATCGTCCTTCTTTTCTCGTGGTCAAGGGTCAGCTTGCTTTCCACAATCAGACTGTCAACTTCAGGGTTAGAGAATGCACCGAAGTTGTTCTTCCAGGGGCCGATCTCGGCTGAATGGAAGAGGGAGGAGATATCTGCCGAATCATCGAACACCCAGGAAGCAAATACGATATCAAAATCATGATTCTGAAATACATCTTCCTTCCAGGACAGCCATTCCTGAAACTCCGGCTCTATTTCGACGCCCACTTTGGCCAGGTAGTTTTTAAAAGCCAGCACGACCCGTTTTACCGCTTCACTTTCTTTTGCGATCGGAACCTTCAGCGTTAAAGTCAAAGCCTTTCCGTCTTTTTCCATTATACCGTCGCCGCTTTTGGTAAATCCCGCTTCATTCAAAAGCGCCGTCGCTTTCTGGAGATCATAGGGCACCGGCTGAACGTCCAGATTGTAGGCCCAGCTTCCGGGAGCAAACGGGCCGGAGATGATGGTTCCCTGTCCCTGAAAAAACGAATCGAGCATTTCCTGCCTGTTAATGGCATAGGTAAATGCCATTCGCACCCGTTTGTCGGCCAGCATCGGATTCCGCAGGTTAAATCCGAAAAACGAATAAGAGAGCGCGTTGTAGGGCTGAAGAACAAAGCGTTTGTCACCCTGCAACTGGGGGATGTCCCGATGGTTTACGAGCACAATCATGTCAATGGCGTTAAACATCAGAGCCTGCCCCATGATGTTCTGGTCGGCAAAGGGCCGTGCGATATATTTATCAATGTGCGGACGGCCTTTAAAATATTTTTCATTGGCTACCAGAATGGCCTCACGGTCGGCAGTAACATTTTTCAACATGTACGCGCCGGTTCCAATCGGGTTCTGGACAAATGGGTCCTCACGCGTGAGGAATTCCGGATTTTGCGGCCCGTGTTTGGGGATGATTTTAAAGCTGAATTTTGCCAGGGCATTGAGTATCGGTCGCTTCAGCGTGAACACCACGGTATGGTCATCGGATTTGGTAACAGTCGCAATAAATTCATTCCGGACTTTTAGAGGTGTGATGGTGTTGGGGTGCATGATGACGTTGTAGGTGAAGATAACATCATCGGCCGTAAACGGTACCGAATCCTCACCTTCTCTGGCATGCCAGAACACATCTTTTCGCAGAAAAAACGTATAAATCCTTCCGTCCTCGGCAATCTCCCATCGTTCGGCGAGCTCCGGTACGATTTCCTGCTTTGCGTCAATGCCCACGAGGCCGTTGAACAAAAGTTCGACGATCCTCAATGAGATCATGTCATTGCTGGTGATGGGATCAAGGGTGGCGGGACGGCCGTATTCACCGTAATTCAGAGCACCACCGACAGGAAAACCGTCGGCGCTCTTTCCCGCATCTGCCCGGGGCAGCAGCAGGACAAACATCATAAGTAAGCTTATAATGAGAACATTAAGCAACCTTTTCATAATATCCTCCTCAAGAAAATTAGTGGTGAAACTGGATGACATAATTTTGAATAAATATATTCACCTTCCGATATCAAAAAATCTTCGCATCTCCGGCACTTTGCTGTTCCATGGAATATACGCCCTGCATGGTAACCTGAATCTGTCGAACGGCCGGGTAATGCTTGCTCATTTCAAAAAAAATCTCCAGTGCTTCGGAAAACTTCTTGGAGCGGTAATAGGCCTCGGCCAGATTGACCAGCATAAGAAGGTTATTATTCTCAACCCTGTTTTTGTTACTCTTGTCCCGACCGGCTTCCATATAGGATACAGCTTTAACGTAGTCTTTTTTCCACAGGTAGTATTTACCCAGAGCAAAATTTATATTCGCAAAGGGCTTACCTTCACTGGCCTGCGCAATGGCTGAAGCGCTGATTACTGCCTGGGGAAAATCAATCTGATGATTGCTGCAGGAAAGAAGCATTTCCGCAGCCAGGTCCGGATCACTTTTTATCTTCAGCAGAGCATTCAGCTGATCTTCAGCCTCCTGCTTATTGCCGAGAATGTAATCCACCAGCGCCAGTCTGACTTTTGAGCGGTTTGCGATTCGAGCCGGCATACCGCCGGAGGAGACAACTTCTTCCACCGCCTGTTTAGCCTGTTCCGGTTTTCCGAATAGCTCATATCCCTCGCTGAGATAGTATTTTGCCGGGACTTTGATTTTTTTATCTGTCGATGTGCCGGCCTCATTTAAAAACTTAAGCCCGGCTTTACTGTAAAGCAGAGACAGGTTCTGCAGCAGCGCCGGGTCGTAGAATCGTATGGTCTTGTTTTTGGCGAGGGTCTCTTCATGGAAAAATGCCTTAAGATCTACACGTTTGAGCAATTTAAAACTCTCATCAATAAGCCCTGCTTCTGCATACACCCCGATGGAATCGCTGACAGCCTGAATCATCGGCTTATTGCCGGATTCGGGCTGGGCAGCGATGGCCCGAATAAATATCGACACCGGTTCCTTTTCAGACAGTCCGACGCTGCTGTAGGCCGATGCCAGGGCAGCCATTACCTGCGGATCTGTGGTGTTCAATTTTGCCCAGTAGCGTTCGGCCCGCTTGTGTTTACCCTGCAGGTAATATGCGGTCCCCAGTCCGATTTTTGCGATTTGCCTGTCCCGGTCCCCGGTCTTTTTTTCGGCAATGAATTTATCGAAAAATCCGGCCGATTCCATTAACTCTCCGGTCTGGAGAAGAGTTTTGCCCAGATAAAGCTTTGCCAGACAACTGTTTGACTGACTTTCATCTGAAATGAGCCGCGTCAGATAATCCAAATTTGCCATAATAGAAACGCGGTAAAGCTCACGATACAGTTTTGCATTCTCAAGACAGATCATCCCCAGACTGAGATAGGTTCTATCCCGCCGGTTTGATTCTGCCTCCGCCAGATGGTCATAGATCCTGTTGAATGCCTCTTCGAAACGATGTTTCTTGTACAGCTGCATGCCGCCTTTTAACGGGTCATCGACTGCATGGGATGTTCCTGACAGCAGAACAAAAAATGTGAACAACAAGAAAAACCTTTTCATGGATACTCCCTTAAGAGACGATCTATTCTTTCAGTCTGGCGATATAAATATGGTCCCATTGCTCTGTCTGGGCGCGGAACGCCAGGGTACCGTCCTTTGAACTGACCACATCGTGATTCATTTTGGTGTCGGTTTTAAGCGTCAGATCGGTACCCTCTTCGACATTCACGATGTAGAGCGGGTTGTAGGCCTGCTCGTCATTTTTAACGTATACGATTCTTTTACTGTCCGGCATCCAGGCCGGCCCCCGTTCGATATCCGGTATGACGTTTCGCGCCACGATCTTTTCAACCAGTCCCTGTCCCTTGTCGGGAGACGAACCATTGGCAGCGATCACGACAATTGACCACACCTTCGGATTGTTCTCCAGGTTATAATTTGAATAGAAAGCAATCTTATTGCCGTCCGGTGACCACACCGGTCCCAGGTCATCGTATTCCCATGAGGTGAGCGCTTTCAGCGTAGCGGTCGGCCTGGCAATGTCTTCTATGAGATAAACATCGTGGTTTTCGTTACTTCCGTAAATCATGACGATCTTTTTGCCGTCCGGTGACCACCGCGGGTAGAGATATGTTTTTTTACCGCTGGTCAGACTGAACGCCTTCCTGGATTTGAGATCCATTATAAAAATTTCCGCTTTACCGGTACGGCCGGAAACAAAAACCAGCCGATCTCCAAGGGGATTCCAGTGCGGGTGGCTGTCTTTTTCCGTATGCTCTGTCAGCCGGATGGTTTTTTCGTCTCCCAGTGCGGGGAGCAGGTACAGGTCGTAGTTGCCGCTTCCACCGTTGCTCATAAAAACCAGACTGCTTTCATCCGGTGACCAGGTGATTCCTGAATTGTAACTGATATCTTCGACTATGCCGGGAAAAAAGAAGTCCATGTCACCGTCACCGTCAGGCAGCCGGCAGTAAATTTTTTGAACCACCGAACCGTCCTGATGTGAAACAATGATCTCCCGTTTGTCACCCATGCTGCGCTCATATGCAATCATTTGCCCGGAAGGCGACCAGATGGGGTTGGAGTCGTTGTGCCCGGCAGCTATTTTATTAAGAGCCTTGACATACAGCGGTTCAATTTCAGGGACCTTTTTCGGCTCTGACTGTTCACTCACCGGAGGTTCTGCGGCCAGAGGAACGCTTATATCTTTTTCGATGACCGTTTCCCCGGGTGTGAGTGCTGTCGGCACCTGTGGATCGATCTTGTCGTCGGGCTTCGGCTCAACTATTTCCTGCGTTTGATCATCAGAGGGATGCATCGGTTGAACAGCGCCGTTTTTTTCCTTATCCGCCTCAGCACCTACAACTGCCGGTGGTGTTGTCCGATGGACCTCAGACTGTTCACTCGTGTCTTTCCGAAACTGCTCGGCGTCTGCGCCCGGTTCCCCGGATTTGCTGTCTGCTGCCTTTGCCGGATCTGTCGAAATGCCGCGTTGGCTTTTTTGCGGACCTCCATCGCCGACCGGTTCACGGATCACTTCGTCCACCGTATCACCTGCCGGACCTTCTGCTTCAGCCCTTTTCTCTCCGCCGGTGATTGATCTGGATATGTCAGCAGAAAAACCGGGAGCACCGATCAATACCGCCGTCAGGAGGATCAGGCCCGGCAGCAGGAACTTCTTCCTCAGTTTCAAGACAGCATCCTCCTGCTACTTCAGGTCCTTTATCTGATTCCAGTATTTTTCTGCTCCGCTGCGCATACTGACAAAGGTGGACTTTTTCTCGAGCTTTTTCGGGAAAAAGTCGAAGTATTCCCGCCAGGCAAGATCGGCCTTGTGGATCAGCGTTCGTTTTTTCGTGACCAGAAACAGTTTGTGATATGACAGTGCCATGTAATAATAGGTGTCGTGAACCGCTTCGTCATAATGGTTGCTTGGAAAAAACCGCGTATTCTGCTTGGCGATACTGAGATTTCGAATCGCTTTGGCAAAATTGCCTGCAGCGGCCCGCCGGTCCTTTGCTACCAGCTGCCTGCCCTTTTCATAATAGGCATGTCCCAGGTTGGTATAGGCCACTGCGTACTGCTTGTAGATGATCTGCCTGTTTGCAGGCAGCGTCAGCACATTCTCAAACTCGCGGATAGCAGAACCATATTCATTCTTCTCATCCATATACAGCTGGCCGAGCCGGCTGCGGGCCTGGGAATAATCCGGATTGCCTTTCTCGGTACTGGCATAGGCTGCTATCGCGGCATCAATGTTACCCTTGCGTTCGGCCTTCTTGCCGATGACCAGATAATCTTTTAAGAAGACGATTTTGGCGGCACCGGTGCGATCTACCTCCGGTTTATTAAACTCGACCACCTTTTCCCAGTCACGGTAGTCACCCCCCGCAGTGAGCTTGATCTTGCGGAACCCGAAGTTGACCAGTTCACCCTCAAGGATCGGCGTTTTGCCGATGTTCACGCCGTCGACGTAAACGTCGGCACCGGAAGGCTCGGATTCCACCTTGAACACGGCGCTCGCAACGTCAAGCACAAATTCCTTTATCTGTTTATCTTCGCCGACACTGACAGTATCGCGCACCTGCTGATATCCGTGCCGGGAAAGCAAAATGTCGTTTTCCTCGTAAAGGCTGATGGGGATTTCCACCTTGCCGTTGGAACCGGTGGTCCCCACCCAGGTGTTGTTGATATATACGTTAACGCCCCACAACGGTCTCTCATCCGGCACGACGCCGCCTTTGACCAGCAGAATCGCGGAGGCCTTTTCAGTCTCGCGCTTCTCGTCCAGGTAGATGCGGCGAATAACACGGTCTCCGATGTTGATTTCTGCATTTTCCTCCAGGTCAACAACTTCCAGCAGAGAGGTCGAATCGTCAGTCTGGACTACTCTGAGCAATCCAGCTTCCCGGTATCCCTTCAGCCGACCGGATCGATCCAATTCTGCGGTCATGTATTTGAATTTACTTCCCCTTCGAATATTATAATCCAAATTACCGAGATTTATCCGGTACCCTTCATCTTCAACAGATTCAACAGTGCCTTCGAAGGGAAATTGGTCAACAATGCCGCCTACGATCAGCTTCGCCGTATTTTTGATGTTCTTTTCCTTTCTGGCCCGGTTAATCTGGCTCAAAATGATGCTGCCATCCGACGTAAGGACGGTGGACTCGATGGTAAACCCCGAATCGTCTTTTGTAACGCTTCCATAGATGATCATATCAACGGAATTTAGCAGCGATGTTTTCAGCCACCCCTTGGTGGAAACCGTTTCCATATCCAGGCCCGCTTTGAGTATCATGTCCCGCAGCTTATCTTTCGGGACCTCGTGAAATCCGCCATAAATAAAAAGGTTGTTGCCAATGGCTTCTTCAACCCGGTCAAGGACTTCTGAAAGGTCTTCATCGGGAGAGTTGTTCACATATCCATATATGCCCACACGTATCGGTCTTGGCTTTGCA
The DNA here is from genome assembly GCA_030670715.1 of Deltaproteobacteria bacterium. GTDB lineage: Bacteria > Desulfobacterota > Desulfobacteria > Desulfobacterales > SG8-13 > DAOVBC01. The sequence continues at coordinate 6,585 of DAOVBC010000068.1, forward strand.
GGATAGAAATAATGCTGAACCCGGCGCTTGCCCTTCAGTGGAATCGAAGTTTCCCACTCCTGGGGGAGATATCCCTTTGCCGAGAGTTTTACCCTGGCCTCTTCGATCGGCTTTCCTTTATATCCGTATGTGTAAAAGCCTTTACTATTTGTCTTGCCGACTTTTTTGTCATTGATGTATACCGACACACTCGGAAGCCCTTTGGACACACCGTATCTTTCGGTCAGGGCCGCCACGTAAACAGTCGCCTTTTTTATTTTCGGTTTGGCTTTTTTCGGCTGAGGTACCGGCGCTGGTGCCACGGGCACCGGCGCAGTTGCCACTTTCGGTGCTTCATCCACCTTCACCTTAACCGGTGCTTTTGCCACCGTCTTTGTTTCCAGAGTGACCTCGTATCGCTGCCCGGGTTTCACTTTTATGGTTTTTTGCCATGTTGTGTATCCCTTCTTGGCAACGCTGACTTTCAGTCCTCTCTCCGGCACTTTTCGGTATTCATGGACATACTCACCACTTTGATCCGTTTGCGCCACCGACTTACCCTGTATAAAAACATCTGCGCTAGTCACCGGTTGACCATTGTCGTCCACAACCAGTGTGAAGTAACGGGTCGCTTTTAGATCCGCTTTAAAAGAATACCTTTCCACGGCCCCTTCTTTTGTCAGCTTGGTAACAAAAGAATCGCTCCAGGGGTCGATACGATATCCTGTTGCCTTTTTTTCGACGGTAACCTTCACTTCAGCACCGGGCAGTCCCTGTAACTTTTGCAGAAAATGGCCGCTGCCATCGGTCTCACCGACAGGGGTTCCGTCTATGACAATTTTTGCCTGAGGTGACGGTTTCCCGTCCAGTGTAACGTTCACCTCCAGTTCCAGATCAACCTTTTTGGATGTGTCACAGGCAAAAAGCAGAAATAATGAAATAACAATCAAAACCAATCGGGTTGTTTGCTTGATCATCGTGGTTACCTCCCAAAACATCTTCCTGAATTGCCAAGATGTTCAAAACTTACTCGACACGATGGAGAAAGTTTAGCCATCAGGGTTAGTTCCGTTGAGCCGGTAAGATGTGAAAACAATGCGCTACAGAACACTTAGAGAACACAGATAAAAACAAAAAAAATTGAACTTCTTCTCTGTAGACCCTGTGATTTCTGCCCGCCACCACTAACCGCTCGGGCGAGGCCCCGCCGAGTCAGGACAGGCTGGGCGGGTCTGCAGCGCGAAAACCAACCGAATAACTACATTCCGGGTGGTCGGATATTCACCTCTCCGGGATTTATGATCTTATCCGCATCGGAAGAAGCACCTTCGATGGACCGGCGCTGTCCTTCCTGGATTTTCTTGAGCTTAAACTCAATTTTTTCGCGTGTACTGCCCTTCATCTCTACGGCATAGGTTTCGGTCTCATAGCCGATCCGGCTTGCCTCCACTTTGTACTTGCCCGGCACAAGGGAATCTTTTTCGGATTCAAACTTTCCTTTTTCATCAACGATGGCCGACGTAGAGGCATTTTCAACTTTAGCGGTGGTATTGATCATGTTTACGACCGTGCCCTGAGGACTTACCCCTTCGATGGGCTTTAATTCCGGATCCACCAGCTGCACCGTGCCGTATATCTTGGCCGAACAGGCGGACAGCATCAACGCCGCCGCGGCAAGTACGAGTAAAAGAATTCTTCTGTCACTCATATCAATCTCCTCCGGTTATTTTTTCCCTTTTTTGCTTATTTTTTTTCTCTTTTTCTTAACGGCTTTGCTTTTGGTACCGGCACCACCTGCCTTGGCGACTACATTTGACTGTGCCCGTATCCGTTTATCCAGCTTTTTTAATTTCAGTGCGGTTGTGTCGATATCCGCTCTGATCTTTATTTCATCGATTGTAATATCGAGCTCTTTTTCTTTAAGCTTAGCGATCTGTTTGATGTTATCTTCCTTGTCCCCCAGGCCGGCATTATCGACCGCCTCCATCTTTTTGCCTTCCACGATCGCTTCCGCCTTCTGAGCCACAATGTCAGCCCGTTTCTTATTGTATTCAGCATATTTGGCGCCCAGGATACCCCTTTCCTTTTTTAACTCGGCCAGCTTTACTTTTTCTTCTGCGAGTTTAACGTTCTTCCCCGCCAGCTTCCGGTCGTACTCCGCCTCTTTTACATCCCCCCGCATGGACGCGGGAACCTGACTGTAGCTCCCCGGTTCCGCTTTCTTGGCAGACGATCCTGAGCTGCTCTTGCTAAACGGAGTTGTGGCACATCCGGCGACAAAAACCAGCGTTATCATAATTGCCAAACTTATCGTCATTAACCGTTTCATGATAGCCTCCTTGATAATTATAAAATATCGTCTTTGAAAAGTTTCCGGTGATTTCCTGAAATACAACGCGTTAATCATTTTTGGCTGCGGGAATAGGCCGCAGATTAATTTTGAAACGATTCTTCCTGCATAACTCCTAGCGCGGGAAAACACGAACAGGAATCGAATATCAATTGCTTAAAAATGGTCTCATGAACCCTGATTATCGATCTCTAAGCAGTGCTCGATCCGTCGGCTTTGCTGCAGCCACTTGTTCAAACCAGATAGGAATGCATTTTTTTCAGAAAGGTTTCGTCGGGTTCATTGAGTATAGCGCCCACCTGGATCTCACCGTCGACTTCCACCATACGGCGCGCATCACAGTCAAAGCTCAGTTCTTCACCGGTCTGGGGCAGTTTGAAAGACAGATTGAAGCGTTCAAGTTCTCGCAAAAAAATTTCCTTGATTTTGGAACCCTTTGGGTAGGTAATGAAAACACCACCCATTGCGATATCCGTGATGACGCAGGGAAAGGCTTCCCGATCTCCATTGACTTCCACCGTTGTAATTGCCGGTAAGGTAATTTTACTTCGTTGAAAGTTACGCCGATCGGAGCCGGTCTCATGCGGCAGGAGATATCGCTCCTCTTCGAGGAAATCGAGGATGATTTTATCCAGCAGCGATGCGACTGTACGCCGTTCTTTCTTGGCCGCCCGCTTCAGCGCTTCGCGAACCAAAGTGCTCATTCTGATACTGTAAACGATGTCTTTTTTCATAATA
>DAOVBC010000123.1 GCA_030670715.1 Deltaproteobacteria bacterium
GTTCGTTGCCCCGGTTAAATCCGCTTCGGGCTTCGCTCTCCGAGCTACGACCCGACAAGTCGCTCGTCTTCTGCGAAGAATTTCATTGGGTAAAGGTTGGTTGGGTCAAGTGCACCGGTGGTGTCGATGCTCGATACTTGATACTCGATAGTGCTATCGCGCCGGTGTGACAGTGTGAGTCCGAAGGGTGCCTGAGGGGCAAGCCGCTATCCTGGATGCCGGGAGCCCGGGAAGCCGGGGTGCAGGATGAAGGATACCAGATGCAGGAGCGCGATTTTCTATACTGGATATAATTGGATAATTTATTGGATGCGGCACTCTTTAGAATGGTTTTGCAGGTCGATGATCGTCCGGCGGAGCAGACCACTTAGTGTATCCACGGAAAAGTCTTTGAAATCTTCGAAGAGCAGCGGCCGGCCGATGGTTAAATACACCCGGCCCGGGGCCAGTTTCCAGCTGTTTTTGTTGTAGTATTCAAACAGTCCGCTGATGGCAAAGGGCAGGATATCCGCCTCTGCCTGCAGTGCCAGGTGAAAAGGCCCTTTTTTAAACTCCCCAATCTCTCCGGTCCGCGTCCGGGTGCCTTCCGGAAGGATCCCGATGGAAGTGCCGGATCCGAGCGCCGCCCTGGCCTTTTCCAGGCTCTTCAGGGCATCGGTGAAATTTTTTCGGGCGATGGGAATATTGCCCCATTTTCTTATCAACACCCCCCATAGGGGAAGAGAAAAGTGGGATGCGGCTTCAACTCCGACAAAACTCAGGGAAATAGCCACCGGAATGACAAATATGTCGAACAGGCTCTGGTGGTTGCCCATGATGAGATAGGTGCGGTGCGGATCGATATGCTGTTGACCGGCCACGGTCAGGCGTATCCTCATGATCTTCAGCAGGACCGCAAACAGCAACCTGGCTGTCGCATACGTTTTGTCTCTAGGCAGGACATATAGACAGATGGTGAGAATGATGAAAGTAATGAAAAAATAAGTCAATCCTGCGGTCCATAAAAGCAGCGAAACAACCGTTTTCAACAGAAATACCTTACCAGTTTTGGATGAATGTTAATCTCGGTGGGGGTTTTTCCGAAAATCTCTCCGTCGGGCAAAAGGACTTTCACCGGGGTGGTCATCACCCGAACCTGTTTGGCTCTGTAAAAGCTGACGGCAGGGTGGTCCCCGTGCTTGCCCTTAAAAATTTTTGGAAATGTGCCGATCAGGCTGCTGCGGCTCAACGGGGCGGCGACGATGACATCCAAAAATCCATCGTCGATCCGGGCATCCGGTGCCATCAGCATGTTGCCGCCCGTATACCGTGAATTGCAAAATTCCACAAAACAGTTTTTGCCGGTTACGACCGTGCCGTCCATTTCAAGCACCATCCGGTGAAAGGTTAACCGAACAGTGCGGTACAGCACGCCGATGACATAACTGAAACGACCCAGTAATTTAAACCTTGCAGCGGTGCCGGCCGCATCGGTGACAAAACCGAACCCGATGATGTTGACAAAATAAAACCGCTCTTTGTCCTGTGTAAAACTGCAAACATCTACCTGCCGGGGTTTTTGCCGGACAAGGGCCGCAATAGCATCTTCAACCGTTTGAATGTCGAGATCACGGGCAAAGGAATTCCCGCGGCCCACCGGAATGATGCCCAAAGGCGGCATGTGACCGTTTCCATGAAATTTAAGCAGGCCGTTGAGAACCTCGAAATTGGTACCGTCGCCGCCCAGTGACACCACACCGTCATATTTTTCCGGTGAAAGCTGTCGGGCGAGCTCGATGGCGTGCTCGCGGTATTGCGTGCGGAACAGATCAAGGTCGATGTGATGATCCGTCAGTTTTTTCGTGATCCGGGGAATGAGCTTCTTCCCCTTCTTGCCTCCCGAGTGGGGGTTTGCAATCAGTGCAATTTTCATTTGTCTTGAATGTTTAATTTGATCTCATCCGAATTGGCCTTGAGCTCCGGGGCGTACATGGCATAAACCCTGGTCGGCAGGGCGCTGAACCGGCCGGGTACCTCCGCCCGCAGGCGGTAGCTTACGCTGTGTCTGCCGCGCGCCAGCCGGCGAACGAAAAAGGCGGTTTTTTCATCGCGAAACTCGACATAGGCCCCCATCTCGTTGCCGGTGTAACCGCTGCGGACCGCAACCGCTTCAAAACCGGCGGCCTTCATATCCTCGATGACAATGTACTCGTAGTCGTTCTTGCTGTCGATCACAAGCTCCACCTCCACCAGGTCGCCGCTTTTCACCGACGCCAGGTTCTTCAAGCTTTCACGCTCAAACTTTTCCACCCGCCGGTCCACCACCTGGCCGCGGGAGCCCGCGTCCTTCACTTTGCGGTCAGTCTTTTTTAAACGGTACACCCGGCGCTGGACCTTTATCTCCAATCCTTCGCGGGTAATAAAGTCTTCCAGGCTGAAGTAATCCAGATAGGCGTTGAAATACAGCGGCCCCCGGCCGGCTTTTTCCAGTTTCAGGGTGTGGCGCCCGGTGGTGACGGCCCGGCCCCGGAGCACAAACCGGTTGTCAAACGTAAACAGGTTTTGGCGGTCGATGTGAACGGTTTTCTTCTTTTTGCCGTCCCAGTAAACCGCGACCGTTACATCCGGCCGGTCTTCACCGCTGGCAGCCATAAACTCGGCCAACGCTTCGATAACAACGGCCGTATCACGGGTACTGTTCCAGTAGGTGGCGTGTTTGCGGTTGTTGAGCAGGTATTTGACCAGCCCTGCGGCTTTTGGACTGCCCGGCTGCAAGCGTGCCAACAATTTAAGGTAGTAAGCGTGGGCCTCGTATTCGCTGCCGTACCAGTACCACCAATAACTGCTGTTGGGCAGGTTTAAATAGGCGGTCTGGTTCTCATCGTCGGTTACCAGGTACTGCTCGATGTTTTGCAGCACCATCTTCAGCTTTTGACGGTCTCCGGCTTTGTGCAGGCCCATGGCGAACATGGCCTTGGCATAAACCGCCAGGTGGTTGCGATCCCGGAAGAGGTATTTTCGCATGGTGCGGTTTTCCTTTTTTTCATCCGCCAGCACCATGTATACGAAAGCATCCAGGTTGTCGGCCCGTGACTTGCCGCGCTTTCCGGTACGATCCCAGATCTTCAGCTGTTCAATCTCGCCGGCCTGATAGTCCCGCAGCCACTGCACCCCGCGCCGGATCATGCCGGGGCCGAGTCCAACCCCGCTGTCCCGGGCCAGCTGCAGACCATGCACCACATAAGCGGTGGTGTGCGGGTAAGACTGTTCGCCGTAGCCGCTGAACCAGCCCCAGCCCCCGTCGTCCAGCTGCATGGCGGCCAGCCGGCTGACGCCGGTTTTCACCATGTCGGTGACCGTTTCTTCGTCAAAGACCGGGTTGTGATCATAGCGCCGCCAACGGCGGGCCCGCTGCCGGTCGTCCCCGATTTCCTGAGCGTTCAGATTGGTCCGTTTTTCTCTGATCTGCCGCAGATCAAGCCCCATTTTCTTGAGAACGCCCCGGGTGATAACGGTGGGCAGAAAGCGGTTTAGCGTCTGTTCGGTGCACCCGTAAGGATAACTCACCAGGTAGGGCAGCGCATCCACCATGGCGCCGGCCAGGGTCGGCGTGTAGCGCAGTTCCAGTTTTGATTCGCCCCCCCGCCGGGCAGCCGGCACGCTGAAGGTTACCGCTGCCGCTGTTTGTTCCGGGCGGATAACCCCCGAACGGGCAGTCTGCTTGACCATGCCGTGCACATACACCGGAAACCGCATCTGCATTGCATCCGATTCCGCATCGGTGAGGGCCAGCATGCGGACCACGACTTCGCCTTCCTTGACCACCTTCACGCGCCAGTCGACCCGCTTTTCCGCCCCGGGGCCGATGGAAACGGTTTTTTGCGACTTTTCGCCTTTCACAGGTTCTAGCAGGCCCCCGGTCAGTTCCAATTTCACTTTCACCTTTTTTTTCTTTTTGAGATAATTGTGCACATTGGCCGACAGCACCACTTCGTCTTTTTCCACGAAAAAGCGCGGCGCCTGAAGTCTCAGAACTAAGTCCTTGCGGGTGACCGCTTCCGCCGCGGCTTCTCCCACCAGGGTGCCGTGGCCCATTGCCCAGGATCTGATTTTCCAGGCGGTGAGATTTTCGGGCATGGTAAAACTCACCCGGGCAGTGCCGCTGCTGTCGGTCTCCACATGGGCCGCCCAGAAAGCGGTGTCGGCAAACTTTTGGCGTACCACCGGCTGAACAAAATCGGCGTCCGGTGGTGTTTTTTGATCCGTACCCTGCCGGTACTGCGAACTTGGGCCGGCTTTCCGCTTTCCGACCGCCGATTGGGCCGGGGCGGCCGCATCGGCAACTGCCATTTCAGTCTTTGCAGATTCTTTTTCTTCCATCACGCTGCCGGATTCCGTGGGCGCCGATGGGGCACCACCCCTTTGGGCCTGCACAACCAGCTGACCGAATACCCCCACCGGCTGCATGGGTATCTCTTTCTTTTTCAGCAGATTTGAAAAGCGGCGGGCCAGGCTGGTCTCCTGCCGGAGATGATGGCTGCGCCGCCATTTCCAGAAAAACGCTCTGATCTCCGGCACATTGGCGCCGCCGGCGATGAACTCCAGCGATCGATCGTAAACGGCAATCACCGTCGACCCCTGGTAGGGGCGGTTGAAGTAATCGGTCACCTTCAGTGTCAGTGTTGCCTTCTCACCGGGACGGTAAATTTTTTTTGAAGGCGCAACGGCGACATTCAGCACCTTTTTTTCCGGCGGCACGACAATCTCGCGGGTTTCGCTGTGGACTTTGCCGTCGTACACGCTGAAGGCCTCCACAAAAAAGTTGGGCATGTCCTTTTTTTTCACCGCGATTTCCCGCAGCGCGCTCTTGCCGGTCATACGAATCACTTCCGGCGGCAGGTAAACGCCGTTGGCCGGCCGTAAAAAAAGAACCACCGCAGCGCCTTTGCGGTCCGTGTTGATCATCAGCCGGACCGTGTCGCCCGGAGCGTATTCGTTTTTGTCGGTTACCAGCTCGATCTTGGCAAAACGGTAATCGGCGCCGTCGTCACCCCCGCCGCGAACGGTAAAAATATAGCCGCCTTCAACGGCGTGATTATTGCCGTCGGTGACCGTGTAGGAAAGACGGTACTGCCCGCCGCGGGACGCCTGGATCTGAAGCTTTGCCTGCCCGCGATCGTCGGTATCCAGGCGCCACTGCCGCACCTGTTTTTCTCGCGGTTTGCCCTTGCCGTAATCGATGCGCAGCAGTTTCAGCGTCCCGGTACCTCTCACCGGTTTGCCGTCCGGGGACCGGGCCTGGAATGCTGCTGTGACCGTATCCCCCACGCGATAATGCCCCCGGTCCACCCAGGCATAAACCTTAAACGGCCGGCGGGCCACCAGCACCTCCCCCTGTCCCGTAATGGTGCGTCGGGACTGGTCGCGCACTTCGGCGCTGATCGTGTACCGGTGATCCTGATCGCCGTGAATCAGCTTGGCCAGCTGCGTGTCAATTTCGATTTTCAGCTTGCCGTCTTTGCCGATGGCAGCGTCACCCTCGGCTACAATCTCCGGCTGCCCGCCGGACCGATTCTGCCACCAGCTCCACAGCGGCCGTTTGCAGCCCCAGCGTTCCCAGCCCGGATACCAGGGATAGTCATACCCGTACCACCAGTAACCGGAGCCGTAGAACCAGTCCCAGTAAAACACCGGATACCATCGGGTGTCGAGCTCTGTTCGCAGTACTTTGTAGCTAACTTTGGCCTCGATGACCGGCGAGCCGAAATAATACCGGGCAGAAATCACGGCCGGTACCTTCTCCCCCAGCATGACCGGCTCGGCGGGCGCCTCGATTTTGACTTCGAACTCGGGCTTTTTATACTCTTCGACCCGGAAAGTGTGGCCGCCGACGGTTGTGCCCGACCCGTGAGACAGATGATAAACCCCCAGGGGGGCATTTTCGGGCAGATCAAATTCAGCCGAAAATCCGCCGTGGGCATCGGCCGTTAACGCTCTGGACCCGACCGTTTCATTTCTGGGGTTTTTCAGGTAAACGGTGAATCGCTGTCCGGCAAAATGCGATTCATCTTCGTGGTCGTATCTGGCGTGACGCACCCAGGCCTTGAATTTTACCGTGTGCCCCGGCCGGTAAACCGGCCGATCGGTGATAAACAGGGTCTTGGTCTGGTTGTATTCGTAATCATAATAGTTCGGGTACCAGACGCCGGAAAACCCTAAAAATGCCAGGCGTCCCTGGCGGGTGGCCGCCGTCACCAGCCAGTTGTAATTGTGCTCCATCTGATCGGGATTGAGAATCACCTGCCCGTTCTGATCGGTGCGCCGGCTGAAGTTTCTGGTAAGGGTGCGGTAACGCCGGGTGCCTTTGATATGCTGCTGGCGGTAGCCGAAAAATTCAAGGTTGATGGCCGGGATCGGTTTGCCGTCATCTGCATCGGCCACATAGTAAAACACCTGCTGTTTGAGCGGTTTTTTGACGATGGCCGTATCGTTGACCCAGATGATGATTCGGGTGGTGTTGCCGTTTTTCATCCTGGCAATCAACAGGTAGGCTCCGGCCCTTTTCAGTGCCGGGTGCATCCGTACGGTCATCCGCCGATCCCAGTGGCGCGGGTCCGGCTCCAGATCCATATCCCAGGCGGCCGCCTTGCTGCCGATGTAAGCGGTTTCGTTCTCGTGCACCAGGCGCCAGCCGATCTGCCCAAAGTTGATTTTGTTCCAGTCCAACCGGCGCGGTTTCGAGCGAATGTACGCCTTCGCATCGCCAAGGAGCTTTGCAACCTTGATCCGGTAGGCTGTAAACGCGACCCGTTTGCCGTTGCGAAAACGGTATTCCACCGTCGGAATCCGGCCGGCCGGATGGGTGCCGACAGGCTCAAATACGCCCCGGTTGCC
>DAOVBC010000235.1 GCA_030670715.1 Deltaproteobacteria bacterium
AATCAGACAAAATATGAGTAAAAGCGCTTGACAGACAAGGCTTCATGATATATCAATTAGCTTTCAAGGCAGAAACCCGCCAGTTGGAGAGAATTCCATAACAAGATCTTCTAAATTTAACACTCAAATTCCTCCAGATTAACCAACATGTCCAGTCAGTAAATTACCAGTATAAGGACTCGATATAGCATACCTTTGTGCGTAAACACCCATAATTTAAAGCCAACTGTGGCCTGTCGGGCCACCGGGTTACTATTATCGAAACAGATTAATATCCATGCCTTGCAGGGGCAGCCGTTTGATTCGAACAGAGCCCCGGCGGGTAAACCGACAACTTTAAGGAGAAAATAATAGCGAGGAAATGAATTAATGAACATAGCTGAATTAAAAGAAAAGAAAATCAGTGAATTGACCAAAATGGCCAAAACTCTTAAAATCGATGGGGCCGCCGGTATGCGCAAACAGGAGCTGATGTTCGCGCTGCTTCAGAGGCAGATCGAAAAGAACGGGATGATATTCGGTGAGGGGACCCTTGAAATCCTGCCGGACGGATTCGGCTTTTTGCGTTCGCCGGACTCCAATTATCTGCCCGGTCCCGACGATATTTACGTGTCACCGTCGCAAATACGCCGTTTTAACCTGCGAACCGGTGATACCGTTTCGGGTCAAATCCGTCAGCCGAAAGAATCAGAGCGTTATTTTGCGCTGTTGAAGGTCGAGGCGGTCAATTTTGAGGATCCGGAAGTGGCCAGGGAGAAGATACTTTTTGATAACTTGACCCCGCTGTATCCCGATCGCAAAATGAACATCGAAAATTCGGCTGATAACTATTCCACCCGCATCATGGATCTGATGATGCCGATCGGTTTCGGCCAGCGCGGACTGATTGTGTCTCCGCCACGATCCGGAAAGACTATGCTGTTGCAGAATATTGCCAACAGCATTATCGCCAGTCATAGCGATGTAGTGCCCTTCGTGCTGTTGATTGATGAAAGGCCGGAAGAGGTGACGGATATGCAAAGATCCGTCGGGGCGGAAGTGATCAGTTCCACATTTGATGAACCTTCCGAACGGCATGTGCAGGTTGCCGAAATGGTTATTGAAAAGGCAAAAAGGCTGGTGGAACACAAAAAAGATGTTGTGATTCTGCTCGACAGCATCACTCGCCTGGCGCGTGCGTACAATTCGATAATGCCGGCCAGCGGTAAGATCCTCTCCGGTGGTGTGGATTCCAATGCGCTGCAGCGTCCCAAGCGCTTTTTCGGCGCCGCCAGAAATATTGAAGAGGGAGGAAGCGTCACCATTCTTGCCACGGCTTTGATCGATACCGGAAGCCGGATGGACGATGTTATTTTTGAAGAATTCAAGGGCACCGGCAACATGGAAATAGTGCTGGATCGACGCCTTGCGGATAAGCGTGTATTTCCGGCCTTCGACATTAAAAAATCCGGTACCCGCAAAGAGGAACTTCTGTTGAAAGAGGAGACGCTCACACGTGTCTGGATACTCCGGAAACTTCTTTCTTCACTGAATTCGGTGGACAGCCTTGAATTTTTACTTGATAAAATGAGTGGAACACCTGATAATCAACATTTTCTTAATTCAATGAATGCATAATACTATCGATAGGGGGTTGAAATTACAATGAAAAACGATATCCATCCCGAGTATTTCCAAACGACCATCAAGTGTGCCTGCGGCAACGTTGTAGAAGTCGGATCAACCAAAAAAGATATCCGGGTTGAAATCTGCTCGAAATGCCACCCGTTTTTCACCGGGAAACAGAAACTTATCGACACTGCCGGTCGGATCGAACGCTTCCGCAGAAAGTATGAGAAATATCAGAAAAGTCAGAGCAACGCGTAAAGGCATATTTCGAACAATAATAGAACTTAGTTCGCTTCGCTCATCCCGCTTCCAGCGGGAGAATAATGGAACAATGGAATGATGCAAGGCTGGGACAATAAGAACGATATCTGTTTTTTGCCCATTATTCCATGATTCCAACATTCCATCATTCCATGTAGGCGGCATAAACCAGTATCGTTAAAAGCTGCATAATTACAATATATTATAGAAATTCCGAGACGTTGAATTAACCCTGAACCACGTGATGCACGAAAGGTGCGAATTCTCTTCGCAGGGGCGAAAATCCGGAGCGGGGTCATTTTCGCATATTTCGTGTTTTTCGTGGTTTTATACACAGCGTCACAATTCATTGCGTTTCTTACGGGCGAATGGTTGACATCAAAGCTAATGAAAACGGTAAAACTAGTAAATCGCTGTGTATGTATGCGCAATGATTTAAGTCGTTCTGTATATTTAGCCCACAAACACTGCTTTTTTGTGCCTTGACAGAGATATTCATCTCCGATCGGGATAAATTGTTTGATTGTTGAATCAAGATGATGTTCCAAAAACTCAATGGTGTAGAAGAACGATTTCAGGAAATTGAAAAGATTTTGAGCGATCCTGAAATCGTCAAAGATCAGGTGTCCTATCAAAAGTATGTGCGTGAGCATGCCGATTTAAACAAGATAGTAACGGCTTACAGATCTTACAACCAGACGCTGGCGGGCATCCAGGAGAGCCGGGAATTGCTGCAGGACGGCGACCCGGAAATCAAGGATCTGGCACGAGAAGAAATTGCCGCCCTGGAACAGCAAAAAGAAAAACTCGAACAGGAACTGCGCAAACTGCTGCTGCCCAGGGATCCGAATGATGATAAAAATGTGCTCCTGGAAATACGGGCCGGTACAGGCGGTGAAGAAGCCGCCCTGTTTGCCGGAGATCTTTTCAGGATGTACAGTCGTTTTGCAGAAAACAGAAACTGGAAAATGGAGGTGCTAACCCACCACCCCACCGGTGTCGGCGGTTTAAAAGAGATCATCGCCATGGTCAATGGTAAAGGCGTGTACAGCGCGTTTAAATACGAAAGCGGCACCCATCGTGTTCAACGCGTCCCGACCACTGAGGCCCAGGGAAGAATTCACACGTCTGCCGTCACCGTGGCGGTTCTGCCGGAAGCCGAAGAGGTTGAAGTTGAAATTGACCCTAATGAATTGAAGATCGATGTCTACCGTTCAACCGGTCCGGGCGGCCAAAGCGTCAATACAACCGATTCAGCGGTGCGCATTACCCACCTGCCCACCGGGTTGGTGGTGACCTGCCAGGATGAAAAATCGCAGCTGAAAAACAAGAACAAGGCCTTAAAGGTCTTACGTGCGCGCCTGCTGGACAAAATAACAACCGAGCAAAACGAAAAAAGATCCCGGGAGCGGAAAAACCAGGTCGGAAGCGGTGATAGAAGTGGAAGGATTCGGACCTACAACTTTCCCCAGGGGAGAGTGACCGATCATCGGATCGGGTTGACACTGTATAAACTCGAAAGTATTCTTCAGGGTGATATTGAAGAGATTTTACAGGAGCTTGCAACGTACTACCAGTCACAGGCACTTCAGAATGCAGAAGACGGCAGCCTTCAGGGGTCCTGAGTGGACCATTCTAAAAATCCTTCAATGGACGACCTCCTACTTTAAATCCCACGATATTGAAAGCCCCCGATCAGCAGCGGAAATACTTCTTGCCCATGTTTTAAATTTAAAGCGCGTTGAGCTCTATGTGCACTATGACCAACCGTTGACCCGCAGTGAACTGGAGCAGTTCAAGGTTTTTATCAAGCGGCGCATAAAAAGAGAACCGGTCGCCTATATTCTGGGGACCAGGGGATTCTGGACAATAGATGTCAGGGTCTCAAAAGACGTTCTTATTCCGCGCCCTGAAACCGAATGCCTGGTGGAAGAGGCCCTGTCACGTCTTTCGCAGGATCGGTCTTCTGCCGCAAAACGCATTCTGGAGCTGGGAACAGGATCCGGAGCAATCATTCTGGCACTTGCTTTACAGCAGCCGCAAAACATTCTTATTGCGTCCGATATTTCGATGAATGCGGTTCAGATCGCCACAGAGAACGTCAGAGACCGGGGATTGCAGGGGAGCATCCATTTTTTTTGCGGCGACTGGCTGGACCCGATCCGGCTCGATGCCGAACTTTTTGACATGATCCTGTCAAATCCACCGTATATCCGCAAAGATGAAATCAGCCGGCTGCAGCCCGAAATTTACCGGTATGAACCTTTAGCGGCGCTGGATGGCGGACCGGACGGCCTTGACTGTCTGGAACGGATCATCACTACCGCTTACAACTTTTTGAGACCCGGCGGTAGCCTGCTGCTCGAAATCGGCTACGATCAGAGGCCGGCGGTTCAGAAGATCATCGACAAGACAGGCCGTTATGAGAATGTTCAATTTTTAAAAGACTACAGCGGTAATAACCGCGTCGTGGGGATGCGGAAAAAAGAATAACCACACTATATTAATGTGAATTTGTAAATGTAACTAAAAAAACAGTTGCGCATCAGATGACATTTTGTTAACAGTAACAGATTTTTATACCTCGCACGCCTTTTGACCGTTTTCCCGGTGCTTTCACAACGGCT
>DAOVBC010000067.1 GCA_030670715.1 Deltaproteobacteria bacterium
ACGACATGAAAAACAGATTGCTGGCCCTGTTTCCGGAACCGTATGTACTGGACGAGCTCGGTTACCAGATGGTCATGTTCGGCTTCCTGTTTCTGTCGGCCGGGATCATCACCGGGGCCGTATGGGCCAATTCCGCCTGGGGTAGATACTGGGGCTGGGATCCCAAGGAAACCTGGTCGCTGATTACGTGGTTTGTTTATGCAACGCTGCTGCATGCCAAAATGATGCGGGGGTGGCATGGTCGGCGCATCGCTTATCTGTCGGTTATCGGTTTTGCGGCCGTTTTGTTTACTTATTTCGGAGTTAATCTGCTCCCGGGTCTTCACAGTTACGGAGCGATGGGACAATGATTTTTTCTTGACAAATAAGATGATATCGAGGTACACATGCCAAAATTTTTAACCCGGTCAAAGGATCTGTTACGCACTGCAAACGGTGAAAATCCGCTTGCTGCCCCTCAGGGGTCGTGCTTGAACACCCGGTCCGGGTCGCCTGGAAGGAGAGCCGGGAGCTGGAATCCGTTTTTTTTTCGCAATGCAGTGAAACCAATAATCACAAACAGACGGAGTTTCCATGAGTACAGAAGACGAACAGGCCAAAGCGGTATCGGAAGACGAAATTAGCGAGATTCCGGAGACAGGGTCTCCGGAAATTGGGGAGAATGAACAGGATGGATCAGGTGCCATGATCATCCTGTTTTTTATTCTCGGGTTTGTTGCGAGTCTGATTGTGGGCTGGATCATTTTCCCCAAACTTCTCTATTCACAGAAACAGCAACCGGTCGCCTTCAATCATGCGATGCATAATGAGCTTGTCGATGAAGGTTGTGAGAGCTGCCATTTTTTCCGGGAAGACGGCAGTTACTCTGGCGTTCCAAAACTTGCCCAATGTATCGATTGCCATGAAGAGGTGCAGGGAGAAAGTGAAGCGGAGGAATATTTCGTCACCGAATACGTCCAAAAGGAAAGAGAAGTGCCCTGGTTGATTTACGCCAAACAACCGCCCTGTGTATTTTTTTCTCACGTCGCGCATGTCAAAAAGGGCGACATGGATTGCGTTACCTGCCACGGGAATATCGGCGAATCTGAATCCTTGAGAGTCTATGAAGAAAACCGGATTTCTGGTTACAGCCGTGACATATGGGGAAGTAACATTGGCGGCTTCAAGAAAAATTCCTGGGATCGAATGAAGATGGACGATTGTGCTGAATGCCACCGGAAAGAGAATGTCAACCAGGGGAGCGTTCAGACGGAAAAAGGCGCCTGTTTTGTCTGCCACCGTTAATCAAGGATTGTATCAATGGCCCTTTTTTGTGCCGATATTTTAAGGCTGAAACCCATTGCTGTTTGTTCAGGTATTAAGGGGAAGGATCGATGAAAATAGACAGAAGAAGTTTCTTGTCGTTTACAATCGGCGGCGCTGCAGGGACTGCCCTTTCACCGCTACCCTGGAAACTGACGGATGACATGGCCATATGGACCCAGATGTGGCCTTGGACACCTGTTCCTGAAAAAGGGGAGGTGACCTATGTAAAATCCGCCTGTACTCTTTGCCCGGGAGGCTGCGGGATTAGTGTCAGGAAAGTGGATGACCGGATCGTAAAAATTGAAGGTCTCAAGGGCCATCCGGTTAATGACGGAAGTCTGTGCATCCTGGGTCTGGCCGGTGCGCAGCTGCTTTACGGGCCGCGAAGAGTTAAGGCGCCCATGAAGAAGATCAACGGAAAATTCAGGGAAGTATCATGGGAGCAGGCTCTGGACGAGATTTCAAAAACACTGGCCGACTTGAGGTCAAAAGGCGAACCGCACACGGTTGCCTGTATCGCCGATTCGGATCGCGGCACTGTACCGGAGCTGCTCAACCGGTTTCTCAGGGTATACGGCTCACGGAATTTTATTCGCACGCCTTCGATCCAGGATTCTTATGAGCTGACGCTTAACCTCATGCAAGGCGTTCGCGCCATGGCCGGTTTTGATGTGAACAACGCAGATTATGTGCTCAGCTTCGGGAGCGGTATTCTGGACGGCTGGGGGTCTCCGGTGCACATGTTCAAAGCCCATAGCCTGTGGCGTGAGCACGGTGGAAAACTGATTCAAATCGAACCGCGCCTTTCCAGCACCGCCGCCAAATCCGATAGCTGGATTCCCATCAATCCGGGTACCGAAGGGACTTTGGCACTGGGCATTGCCCATGTGATGATTAAAGAGTCGCTCTACGACAACGATTTTATTGATAATTACTCCACCGGCTTTCATGAATGGAAGCGGCATATTATAGATGGCTACAACCCTGAAATTGTCGGCAAGGTAACCGGTGTTGCCCCATCAACCATTGTCGGTCTGGCAAGCAGTTTTGCCCGGGCCCGTAAGCCGCTGGCCGTCTGCGGCCGCGGGAAGGGGTTGACGCCCGGCAGCCTTAAAGAATTTATGGCAGTGCACACCTTAAATGCCATGGTTGGCAATATCGGAAAAGAGGGAGGAATCTGGGCGGTGCCAGAACCGGAATATATTGAATGGCCCGAGCTGGAAATGGACCAGACCGCCTCAATCGGCACCCAGCAGCATCGGGCCGATGGTGCCGGAAGCAGTCTGTATCCCCAGGCCAGATACCTTCTCAACCGCTTGCCTGAAACCATGAACGCGAGTTCGACCTACAAACTGATTCAGGTTCTTTTTGTGGCGGGCGCAAATCCCGTTTACTCCATGCCGGGAAGTGCAGACATTAAAGAAGCTTTCGAAAAAATACCGCTGGTCGTCAGTTTTTCATCTTACATGGATGAAACAGCGCAAATGGCAGACCTGATACTGCCGAACCATACCTTTCTAGAACGTTACGAAGATGTACCGGCGGCAGCCGGTTATAACCGCCCGGTGATCAACCTGGCCAGACCGGTAGTCGAACCGCGGTTTAATACGATGCATACCGGAGATGTTATTATCCGGTTGGCCCGCGCCCTGGGCGGTACAATTGCCAAAGCCCTGCCCTGGGAAAGCTATGAAGCCTGCCTGGAAGAGATGATGGGCGACAGGTGGGATACGCTGGTGGAGGAAGGCTACTGGACGAATACCGACTTTGCGGCACCCCAGTGGTCCGAAGCGTTTGAAACCGCGTCCGGAAAATTTGAATTTGTTAACAAAGAGATCAGTTCACTGGCACGATATTCACCGGTTAAGCCCGAAGGTGACGAAGCGGCTTATCCCCTTATTCTTATCCCGTTCGATACAATGAGACTATGGAACGGGTATATCGGCGACCCGCAGTTTGTCATCAAATCCGTACCGGATACGGTGTTGAAAAAGAATGATGTGCTGGTGGAAGTTAATCCGGCCACCGCCAAATCTATCGGGTTGAGAGACGGGGCATACGCCGTTTTGTCGACCCCGAAAGGTAAGGCCCGTGTGAAGGTCCATTTTTACGAGGGTGTTATGCCGGGTCTGGTGGCACTGCCCAGAGGTCTGGGGCACTCAGCCTATGAAAATAACCTGGCCGGAAAAGGGATCAACTTTAACGAGCTTGTCGGACCGTTTGACGATGCCGCCACCGGTCACGATGCCGCCTGGGGAATCCGGGCGAAGCTGGCAAAAGCCTAGTATAGAACTTAGAGGTCCGATTTTGGGATAGGCTTTTCTTCCCGCAAATTCATTGGGCGATGAGGTACAGATGAAACACGAAAAAGCCAAAAAGTTTGGAATGGTCATCGATCTGGATAAATGCACCGGATGCGGTTCCTGCATGGTAGCCTGCATGGCCGAGAACAATGTGCCCTTTCGCGAAGACGAAACGGACAAGCTGCTCAGTGTCGCATGGATGCGCGTTTATAAATTAACCAACGGGAAGCCTTTTCCGGACGCCGACATTTGCTATCTCCCGCGACCGTGTCAACACTGTGAAGGCCACCACGGACATTCACCCTGTGTATCCGTGTGTCCTGCAACCGCCACGGATTATGATACCCGGACCGGTATCGTCAGCCAGATTTACGCCCGCTGTTTCGGCTGCCGATACTGCATGGCGGCCTGCCCTTATCATGTTCGCCTTTTCAACTGGTATGATCCGGTCTGGCCCGATGGAATGGAGCAATCTCTTAATCCGGATGTTTCGGTGCGAATGCGGGGTGTGGTTGAAAAATGCAGTTTCTGCATTCAGCGTTACCAGATGGCCAAAGACAGGGCCTATATGGAAGGCAGAGAGGATATCGAGGAAGAAGACTATCAGACCGCCTGCACCCAGGCTTGCCCTGCCGATGCCATCACCTTTGGGGATTTGAACAATCCCCATCACAAAGTCCATCAACTGGCCCGCCCGGATCACAGAAACGGCGGCAAGCCCCGGGCTAAAAATCTCTTCCGGCTGCTGGAACGATTGGGGACAAATCCGAAAGTGTATTATAAAAGCAGTCGCGAATGGGTCAGAAATCTGGGTGACAACCATGATGCGATACAGGAAAAGGCATAGGCATGAACTTAGCGAATCGCGCACGTTATTATTTCATGTAATTTAAACACATTTAGGAGCAGGGAGCTTATGGACACTGCATTGATACCCAAAGGAGTGAAACGCTGTCCTTTACCGCAATTTCTTGCGGGGCTCGGAGCCGCGCACGTTGTTTTATTGTGGGGCGTGTTTGCCATGTTGCTTTGCTGGTTAAAGGGACTGAACCAGACCAACATGAACAATGCATACGGATTTGCTATGTGGATCTGGGCGGATCGGGCGGTGATTGCCCTGGGCGGCGGGGCTTTTTTTACCGGTTTTTTAAGGTATATCGTCGGTAAAGACAAATTGAAATACATCATCAATTATGCTGTGCTGATCGGATTCATCTGCTACAGTTCGGCGCTGCTGATCCTGGCAATCGATATCGGACAGCCCCTGCGGGGATGGTTTATCTTCTGGCATGCCAACGTCCACTCTATGCTCACCGAAGTGGCTTTTTGTCTTACCGCTTATTTCTTTGTGCTCTGTGTCGAGTATCTGCCGCTGGTTCTTGAAAACCGTCAGATCGACAAGGTGCCTTTCTTTCATAACCTCACCCACAACATGCACGAGATCATGGCCGTCTTTGCCGCCACCGGCGCTTTTCTGTCCTTCTTTCATCAGGGCTCCCTTGGTGGTGTGGCCGGCGTGCTGTTCGGTCGCCCTTTCGGATTCCGGGAACACATATTAATCTGGCCCTTTACCTTTTTCCTGTTCACCTGGTCGGCTGCTGCCTGCGGACCCTGTTTCACGATACTGATCACCAAAATTACCGAGGCCATCGCCAGGAAGAAACTTGTAAAAGACGACGTTATCGAACTGCTGGCGAAGATTTCCGGCTGGATGATGCTGACCTATATTATTGCCAAAACCATTGATACCATATATTGGGCGGTTGTTACCGCACCTTCCAAAGGATTGGCGCTAAGCCATTTTTACACCAACAATGCATTGTACGGTTACTGGATATTGATTCTTGAGGTCGTCATCTGCGGATGGGTGCCGGCCCTGATTCTCATCACCGACAAAGGGCGCAAAAACCAGTTTACCCTCTGGCTGGCGGTAATCCTGGCCGTTATCGGTGTCAGCCTGAATCGCTGGGTCATGGTGCTGCAGGTTCTGGCGGTTCCGGTAATGCCCTTCATAAAATGGGTGCTATATTTTCCCAGCTGGCAGGAAGTCGCCACGACCATCTTACCGGTGGCATACGGTGTTATACTGATTATGATTTCGTACCGCTACCTGCCGATTTTCCCGCAAGAGGCGGAACTCAATCCCCTTGAACCGCCGGCACTTCCGGAAGATGAACCCGAAGCCGGAGAAGAAGCGGCACAGGAGGCCGAGGTTCAGGAAGATCAAAAAACCGGGGAGGGCGATCTTCAACCGGCTGAAGCATAACCGATTGCAGGAGGAAAGATATGTTTCCTTTTAGTTTTGAATGGATATGGGATATGGTCCATATGGTATTTCACGGAGCGCTCTGGTATGCGCTCAGTATTATCGGCATGGGTATGACCTACTGTATTATTAAGGCGGCCTATGATAGTGCCCAAGGAAGCAAGGGCGATCATCACTGATACTGCGGCAGGCAGATCGATAATAAAAGCGCCTATCCTGTTTGGATTGATACCCGGCGGGAGCGGCGCTTTTTTTCTTCTGCAGGATCCAGGACACATAAATTTTTCGAAGAAAAATTTATTCAGGGAAAATTTATATGGACAAAATTATCGTGGAAGGCGGAAGGCCGCTGGAAGGAGAGGTGAGAATCAGCGGCGCAAAAAATGCTGCGCTGCCGATCCTTATGTCTTCATTGCTTACAGACGGCCTGAATACATATACGAACGTTCCTCATCTAAAAGATATTGAAAGCACCAAATCGTTGCTTGCCCGGCTTGGTGCAAGTGTCGAAACGGAGGGAGAGACGGTCCGGATCGATGCCAGCGGATTTGACAACCCCGAGGCCCCGTATGACCTGGTGCGGAAAATGCGGGCTTCGGTTCTGGTGCTGGGGCCTCTGGTTGCCAGATTAAAAAAAGCCAAGGTGTCCCTGCCGGGCGGTTGTGCCATCGGCGCACGACCGATAAATCTGCACCTGAAAGGCCTCAGCCTTCTGGGGGCGACCATCGATATACAGCACGGCTATGTAGAGGCAACAGCCGATCAACTGAAGGGGGCTGAGATCAATTTCGACACTCCGACCGTAACCGGTACGGAGAACCTGATGATGGCGGCCGCTCTGGCCGACGGTGTAACGGTGCTGCGAAATTCGGCCCGTGAACCGGAAGTGGTCACCCTGGCAAACGTATTAAACCAGATGGGTGCCGACATACAGGGGGCCGGAACTGCGGTGATAACTATTCGCGGCGTTCCGGCGCTCAAACCGGTGTCATGCACCATCATTCCGGATCGCATCGAAGCGGGCACCTTCATGGTTGCCGCGGCAATGACGGGCGGCAAGATAACCCTGACAGATTGTCAGCCCGACCATCTGGGGGCTCTTGTCGATAAATTAACGCTGGCCGGTGCCGATATCCGTATCCAACCCGGACGTATCACTGTTACGGGCAGCGATGATATCCGTAGCGTCGATGTCAGAACCCAGCCTTATCCGGGCTTTCCAACAGACATGCAGGCGCAGTTCATGGTGCTTATGTCGATTGCCGGCGGTTCGAGCATCATCACCGAATCAATTTTTGAAAACCGCTTTATCCACGTCAGTGAACTGCGACGATTGGGCGCTGACATAAAGGTCTCCGGCAACACGGCCGTAGTGCGCGGTGTATCGCAGTTGTCCGCCGCTCCGGTGATGGCCACCGATCTCAGAGCGAGTGCGTCATTAATACTGGCCGGTCTGGTTGCCAGGGGAAAAACCGAGGTTAATCGCGTATACCACCTGGATCGGGGATATCAGGCTATCGAGAAAAAATTTGCCGATCTCGGTGCAGCCATCCGGCGCGTGCGTGGATAAACAGATGCAGCTATCGTACGGCCCATGACCGTTAAATTTTATTCGCGCCCCGTCATCCCCCTGCTTATTTTCCTGATAGCCGGTATTATTGGCGGTGCGGCATTTCCGGGCTATCGCACATGGGTTCTTGCCGCCTCCGCCGTGATTACCTTTCAGTTTTTCTACTGCATCATCCGTCAAAAAACGGCCGGTATTTCCCCTCTTTTTTTGTTTCTGGGGCTGGGTTATCTGTCGATTCAACCCTGGATGACGCAGGACTTCCCGGCCCATCACGTTATTCATTACACTGACGCCCAAAAATGGCGGATTGTTGGAACGGTTGACACGTATCCATTAAGATTTCCGAATCGCATAAAATTCATACTGTCCGTTGAGACCCTCGCAGATATGAAGGCACCCATCCCGGTTACCGGAAAAATTCGCGTGACGGTCGCCGGAAGAAATCTCGAGCTTGGGCAAGGCGACCGCATTGCGTTTTCCAGTAAAATCCGATCCATCCGCAATTTTAATAACCCCGGCGGATTTAATTATAAAAGATATATGGCGTTCAGAAACGTCCGGGGTTCGTCATACAGCCGGGAAGAAAAAGTTACGTTCCTGGAGAGCGCATCCGGCAAGTCGTTTTCCGGCAGGATTGCCACCGCCCGTCGTTATATATCAAAACACATCGAAAAAACCGGAGAAGGGGATCATCGTGATGTGCTGAAAGCATTGATACTCGGAGATCGCAGTCGAATATCGCCGCAACTTCGCGAAGCCTTTCATCGCTCCGGGATCGGTCATCTGCTGGCCATATCGGGCCTGCACATCGGTATTGTGGCCTCGGTTGCATTTGTCTTTTTTGTCTGGGTGTTATCGCGGTTTAAGATTTTGCTATGGAAGGCATGGACCCGCAAGGGGGCCGCGATCCTCTCTTTCTTACCCGTGCTGGTATATGCGCTGCTGGCCGGGATGTCTCCCTCGACCCAGAGAGCGCTTATCATGGTGGGCATCTTTTTGCTGACCTTTCTGCTCGACAGGGATCATGATCTGATGAACACGCTGGCCGTAGCCGCGATACTGATTCTGGTAGTTTATCCACCCGCACTTTTCACCATTTCTTTTCAACTCTCTTTCGTTGCGGTTTTTTCCATTGTATATGGTATTTCCCGTGTTGCGCGCCCCCAGAACGCATTTTCCAAGCGTGCCGGAAATCGTTTGTTCAGCAAGATCGTCACATTCTTTTACGTCTCAGTATTTGCAACCCTGGGGATACTCCCGCTTGTGATGTATTATTTCAACCAGGTTTCTTTGGTTGGAGTTTTCGCCAACTTTATATTTGTTCCCATGATCGGCTTTGCTGTTGTTCCCCTGGGATTGATGGCGGTGTTTTTTTTGCCCGTCAGTGAACTGATATCATCCTGGCTCATGCAGATCGCAGCCAATATTTTGCAGGTGGCGCTAAAGTGGGTGACCCTGATTTCGGATATACCTGCAGCGGCGGTGAAAACCATAACGCCTTCGGTTCTTGAAATCTGTTGTTACTATCTTCTGGTCTGGAGCGTAATAAACTTGAAACTCTTTCGAAGCCATACGGACACAGGTGATACAGCGGCCCTTGAAACGGGAACTGGGGTGGCCGCATCGTCCGGTTTGATGCCGCATTCAATAATCAAGCGATTGTCCGGGCGCAGGATGGCCGGATTCGGTATGATCTGTGTTTTGCTGGTGCTTGGGCTCGACGTTGGCTACTGGGCCTATCAGCGTTTCTGGCGGAGCGATCTGCGCGTGACGATTCTTGACGTGGGCCAGGGCAGTGCCGCCCTGCTGGAATTGCCGGGCGGTTATTGCGTCATGGCAGACGGTGGGGGCTTTTCTAATAATGCTGTTTTCGATGTCGGCGCCAGGGTTGTGGCACCTTATTTGTGGCGCAAAAAGATCAGAACAATTGAAACCCTCATCCTTTCACACCCGAACAGCGACCATCTGAACGGGCTGGTCTATATCGCCAAGCATTTTCATGTGAAAAACGTCTGGACCAATGATGAACCAAGGAAAACCATGGGCTATCGCCTGTTCATGGAAATTGTCGATAAGAAAAATATTTTCCGGCCGCCATACCCCGCCATACCCCGGCAGAACGAAATCAACGGCGTGCGGTTGACCATCTTCTATCCCCCGTCGGATTTTTCTAAAAGAAGAAAGAAAGATCGCTGGCGTCGAAAAACAAACAACAATTCGCTGGTATTCAAAGCCGCCCTGGGGGA
>DAOVBC010000076.1 GCA_030670715.1 Deltaproteobacteria bacterium
TTTATTGAGTTTGTTGGGTTTATTGAGTTTGTTGAGTTTGTTGGGTTACGCCTGCCCGCCATCGCGAGCCGCTCAGGCGAGGCGGGCGGGGGTTGCGAGGTACGAGTTGCGGGTTTCGAGGAACGGGTTAAACCGACACAACTGACAAAACGGACACAACCGACTCAACCCTTTTTTATTTTAAGTTGAATATTTTAATTGCGGCGGAGCCGCAAAACATAAAATCGCGAAGCGATTTTATCAGGAGCAGAAAATGGTCAGAACGGAAATTTCACTTTTTATGAAAAATGAACCCGGCGAACTGGGAAAGCTGGCAAACTTTCTGGGTAGCGAAGGGATCAACATCGATGCGATCACGATTCAGGACGCATCCAGCTATGTTCAAGAGCTGTTCAAGGGCAGGGGAAAATCGCTCAAGCGCATTGCCTCTGCGGCGAGTTATAATTCCATGCGCAAAGATTCGGCCGAGTTCGCTCTGGTGCGGTTGTTGCCGGCTGACGGAATGACCAACAAAGCCATCGACCTGTTGTCCGCGCACGATTATCTCTTCGACATTATGGCGGTGATTGCCCTGGAACTGGACAACAAACCGGGAGAACTGGCAAAGGTCGCCAGCAAGTTCGGTGAAGAGGGCATCAACATCAACTATGTCTATGGATCGGTGTCCTCGCCGGAGGAAAAGTGCCTGTTCGTTTTTTGCCCGGAAGATATCGAACTGGCAGCTAAGATCTTTAAAAAATAAATAAAATCGCTTGGCAATTTTATTTATACTCGTAGAATCCCCGACCCGTCTTTCTACCGAACCAACCGGCTTCCACGTACTTACGGAGCAGTGGACAGGGCCGGTATTTGGAATCACCGAATCCGCCGTAAAGCATTTCCATGATGGCCAGGCATGTGTCAAGACCGATGAGATCTGCCAGAGCGAGCGGGCCCATGGGATGGTTCATTCCCAGCTTCATTACCGTATCGATATTTTCCCGGGTGCCGACACTGTGATAAAGGCAGTATATCGCTTCGTTAATCATGGGCATCAAAATTCTGTTGGCGATGAATCCGGGATAATCATTGGCCTCGGCCGGTGTCTTGTTGAACTTCAGTGCCAGATCCCAGGTGGTATTAAAGGTCTCATCCGTTGTGGCAATACCGCGAATGACTTCCACCAGTTTCATAACCGGCACCGGGTTCATAAAATGCATGCCGATAACATTTTCCGGGCGCCCTGTCTGGGCCGCAATCCGACCGATCGGAATGGAAGAGGTGTTGGTTGCCAGGATAACATGGGAAGCACAAATTTGATCCAGATCCTTGAAGATCTGATATTTAATCGGTTCATTTTCCGTGGCCGCTTCAACGACAAAATCGGCTGATGCCATCTCTTCCAGTGCTACGCTGGTTTTGATTTTTCCCAGAACGGTGTCTTTTTCCCCAGCGGACATTTTGCCCTTTTCGACACCACGGTTTAAAATTTTTGTAATGGTCGCAAGCCCGCGTTCAACAAACTCTTGCTTGATATCGTTCATGATCACATTCAACCCGCTCATGGCGGCAACCTGAGCAATACCGTTTCCCATCTGTCCCGCACCGATAACACCAAAAGTCTTTATTTCCATTATCATCTCCTCTTTGATTAACCACAGAGATCACAGAGGGCACAGAGAAGAAATAAAAAATAAAAAACTCTGTGATCTCTGTGTGCTCTGTGGTTAAATTTTTTACCGTCTCAAAATCATCGCCACGGCCTCTCCGCCGCCCAGACACAGGGAGGCCAGACCGGTTTTGTTATCCCGTTTGATCATCTCGTGCAGCAGCGTCACCAGTACACGGCAGCCGCTGGCACCGATGGGATGGCCCAGGGCGACGCTGCCGCCGTTCACATTCACTTTTTCGGGATTCAGGTCAAGCCCGCGCAGCACCGCAACGGTTGATCCACTAAAGGCCTCATTTACCTCATAAAGTTCAATGTCATCTTTGGCCATGCCCTCTTTTTCCAGACATTTGGGAATTGCCCAGATGGGTGCCACCAGAACATACTTCATGTCTATGCCGTAGGAAGCCTGGGCACCAATCGTGGCCGTGACGCTGCATCCCAGCTCATCAGCTTTTTCCCGTGACATCACAACGACCGCGGCCGCACCGTCGCTGATGATAGACGCATTGCCGGCAGTGCCCACCCCGTCTTTTGTAAAAGCCGGCTTCATTTCGGCCAGGATTTCATATGAGGTTTCTTGCGGACATTCATCCCGATCAAACAGCACCGGATCCCCCTTGCGTTGAGGGATTTCCACCGGTACAATCTCATCTTTGAATTTGCCGGATTCGATTGAAGCCAGCGCCCGCCGGTATGACTCAGCCGCGTAGCGATCCTGGTCTTCACGGCTGATGTTGTATTTTTGTGAACATAATTCGTTGGACATCCCCATGTGAAAGTCATTGACGCTGTCCCACAGGCCGTCCTGGATCATGTGGTCCTGCAGCCAGGCTGCACCCATCCGGTATCCGAAACGCGCCTTATCCAGAAAATAGGGTGCCATGCTCATATTTTCCATCCCGCCGGCTACAACGATATCGGCATCACCGACCTGGATTGCCTGGGCCGCAAGCATAACCGATTTGAGGGAAGATCCGCAAACCTTGTTGATCGTGATGCATTCCGCTTCCCAGGGCATACCGGCCTTTACGGCGGCCTGTTTGGCCGGATTCTGGCCGTAACCGCAGGGTAGCACCTGGCCCATGATGACCTCATTTACGTCTTCTTTTTTGATGCCTGCGCGCTGTACGGCTTCTTCAATCACAATGGCACCTAGTTTTGTAGCACCTATTTTGCCCAAAAATCCGTTAAAATTACCCAGCGGTGTCCGCACGGCGCTTACGATAACAGCCTCTTTCATTTCACTATTCTCCTGATTTTATAATGTTGTACCCAATGCGAGTTATAATGAACCTATAGCGCTATAAAACAAAGTTGGTTGTTCGTGGTCAGTCGTTCGTTGAAAAATAATTGTCATTTTAAGCAGTTAAACCGAACAGTTGTGATTCGTTCAGGTATCAATTATTTACATATTTCGTCTATATTGCCCCCCCACATCATACAGCGCCTGTGTAATCTGCCCCAGAGAGCAGGACCGGACGGTGTTCATGAGCTCGGCAAATATGTTTTCACCGGAAAGGGCCACCTGTTGCAGGTGCTGCAGGGCCTGGGGTGCTTCTTTTTCATGACGCATGTGAAAATCCGCCAGGCGTTTTAGCTGCGATTCTTTTTCAGCCTCGGTGGCCCGCGCCAGCTCCACGGTTTCAACCCACTGGTCCTGATCTATATCCGGGTCGCGGAAAGTGTTGACGCCGATAATCGGCATCCGCCCGGTGTGCTTTAAGGTTTCGTAGTAGATCGACTCCTCCTGAATTTTGCTTCGCTGATATCCGGTCTCCATGGCCCCGAGGACACCGCCGCGCTCGGCAATCCGGTCAAAATCGATCAGCACGGCTTCTTCCACCAGCCGTGTGAGTTCGTCAATGACAAAACTGCCCTGGTTCATGTTCTCATTTTTGGTTAGGCCCCACTCCCGGTTAATAATCAGTTGAATCGCCAGGGCTCGCCGGACCGATTCTGTGCTCGGTGTGGTGATTGCCTCATCAAACGCGTTGGTATGCAGGCTGTTGCAGTTATCGTAGATGGCAATCAGCGCCTGCAGCGTTGTGCGAACATCGTTAAACTGGATGTCCTGGCTGTGCAGAGAGCGTCCGGAAGTCTGGATATGGTATTTGAGCATCTGTGACCTTTTCGAACCGCCGTACATTTCCCGCATGGCGATGGCCCATATCCGCCGGGCGACCCTGCCGATGACCGTGTATTCCGGATCCATCCCATTTGAGAAGAAATAGGAAAGGTTGGGAGCAAAACTGTCCAGCGGCATACCTCTGGAAAGATAGTACTCGACGTAAGTGAAACCGTTAGCCAGTGTGAACGCCAGCTGTGAGAGGGGATTCGCCCCGGCCTCGGCGATGTGATAGCCTGATATGGAGACCGAATAAAAATTTTGAACATCGTTTTCAATAAAATACTGCTGGATATCTCCCATCATTTTTAAGGCGAAATCGATAGAGAAGATGCAGGTGTTCTGTCCCTGGTCTTCTTTGAGGATATCTGCCTGAACCGTTCCGCGTACAGTGGAAAGAACGTCGGAACGGATCTGTTCATAAGTCTCCCGGGAAGGCTGCTTGCCGTTTTCGGCCCGATATTTTTCCACCTGCTGATCAATGGCGGTATTCAGAAACATAGCCAGTATGATCGGTGCGGGGCCGTTAATGGTCATGGACACTGAGGTAGTGGGAGCACACAGTTCGAAACCGTCATACAACACCTTAACATCGTCGAGGCTGCAAATGCTGACGCCGGAAGTGCCGACCTTGCCGTAAATGTCCGGCCGTCGATCCGGGTCGTACCCGTATAGGGTAACCGAGTCAAATGCGGTAGACAGGCGTTTAGCCTCGTAATCGGCGGACAGGAGCTTGAAGCGCCGGTTTGTTCGTGCGGGATCTCCTTCTCCGGCAAACATCCTTGTGGGGTCTTCGTCGGAGCGTTTGAGAGGAAACACCCCGGCAGTAAAGGGAAAATTCCCGGCCACATTTTCTTCCCGCAGCCAGCGGTATATTTCACCGGGGTCTTTGAATTTCGGCAGAACAATTCTCGGAATTTTCTGATGGGAGAGAGATTCGGTATAGAGCGGCACCCGGATTTCCCGGTTCCGAACCGTGTAAACCAGTTCGTCTTTACTATAGGTGGCTTTGATTTCTTCCCATTCACTTAAAAGCCGGCGAGTGTCTTCGTCAATAAATTGCTGCGCTTTTGCGGACTCTTCTTTGAGCTGTTTCAATAGCTCGGTTCTGTCCTGACCCAGGTGTTTTGTCGTTTCTTCGATCTGCCAGGTCCGCCGGACAGCATCTGCCTGCTCGCCGGTTTTTTTATGATAGCGGCGAACGGTGTCTGCAATTTCGGCCAGGTAACGCGTTCGTTCCGGGGGGATAATGATTGTTTTTGAAGTTGAGACTTTTGCTTCCGGTTTTGGAAGGTCGGATGTGAATTTTGCACCGGTCTTGTCAATGATCGCATTTAAAATGGCATGATATAAAGCGGTGACACCGTCGTCATTAAACCTGGAGGCAATGGTTCCAAATACGGGCATCTCTTCCGGGGCTTTATCCCAGGCAGTTCTGTTACGCTGGACCTGTTTGCGGACATCCCGCACCGCATCCTCACCGCCCCGTTTTTCGAATTTATTGACCACAACGATATCGGCAAAATCGAGCATGTCGATCTTTTCAAGCTGAGTAGCCGCACCGAATTCGCTGGTCATTACATAAATGGACACGTCAACCAGATCGGTAATCATCGAGTCGCCCTGGCCGATACCGGCAGTTTCGGCAATGATAAAATCATAGCCGGCCGCCTTCGCCACCTCGATCCCTTCGCTGAGCGCGTCCGGAATTTCTGTCTGGGAGCGGCGGGTCGCAAGTGAGCGCATATACACGCGCGGGCTGGCGATGGCGTTCATGCGTATTCTATCGCCCAGCAGCGCCCCACCGGTTTTTCTGCGGGAAGGATCGCTGCTGATAATGGCGATGGTGATGTCTTTGAGATCGTGGAGCATGCGGATGATAAGCTCGTCGGTCAATGAAGATTTACCGGCACCACCGGTTCCGGTAATTCCGATAACCGGGGTTTTGCGATTTCCGATTTTTTTAAGCAGCTTGGTTCGAAGTTCAGCCAGATCTCCGTCTTCTCCGGCCTTGGCCTGTTCCACCGCGGTGATAAGGTTGGCTACCAGCAGTTTGTTGTCGGGGTTCAGGGAGTCAAAGGCGAAATCAAAGTTGTTAACGGTCGCAAAGTCCAGGCATTTCACCATGTGATTGATCATTCCCTGAAGCCCCCATCTGGCGCCGTCTTCAGGGGAATAAATCTTTGTGACGCCGTATGCTTCAAGCTCCTTGATCTCTTCGGGAACAATCACACCGCCGCCCCCGCCAAACACTTTAATGTGCGGGGCTTCTTTCTCCCTGAGAAGATCAACCATATATTTGAAAAACTCGATGTGACCGCCTTGGTAACTCGACACGGCCGCACCCTGTGCATCTTCTTCGATTGCTGCGTCGACAATTTCCTGGACCGAGCGGTTGTGACCGAGGTGTATCACCTCCACACCTGTGCCCTGGAGAATCCGGCGCATAATGTTAATTGCTGCATCGTGCCCGTCAAAAAGGGAGGTTGCTGTTACCACTCTGATGTGATGTTCGGGTTTGTAAATTTCTGCGTCTGCGTCCATGCCCTCTCCTGTGTTTCGTTACAGAAAGATTATAGCTCATAGGGGCAAATGCCTAAAATGCCTAAAATTAAAAAACAGTTGAGTCGGTTGAATCCGTAACTCGCAACTCGTAACTCGTAACTCAAAAACTCCATGAGCTATCAGCTATGAGCCATGAGCTATCCGCTATCCGCTGTTTTTTCGGCTGCACATACTCAAAATATAATCGGTTTGCATCCTGATGTAATCATCAATGGTATAATGGCGGCCAAAGAACCAGCGTCGAAACGTCCACATATGACCGAGAACCGAAATATTGTGAGCGGCCAGTTCGATGGAGTGCTCATTCAGATTCGGCAAGTCACCGGTTTCAACGATTCGAGCCAGCACTTCCACAAAAAGGCCGGTAATCCGCAGTTCATTTTCCAGCACTCTTTTTTGCCATTGAGGCGGTAAAGAACGGGTTTCCTGGTAAATTAGCAGTATAAAATCGCTCATCCGGTCGCATACCAGGAAATATTCTCGAATAACTTTGGCCAGAGCGTCACGCCCGCTGCCGGCTTTTTCCATGGTGTCGGTCACCAGTCGTTCTACGTCGGTATGGATTGAATCGCATACCAGATACAGTATATCCTCTTTTGAGGCAACATATTCATATAGTGATCCGATTGAAAACCCGGTGGCTTGAGCAATTTGCCGTGTTGTGGTTTTATGAAAACCATTTTTGATGAAAAGTTTTACGGCCGCCTGAGCAATTTGCCGTCTACGCCGTTCAACCAGTTCCGGGTTTTTAATCTGGGTAGGGATGTCATTTGTTCGATTCAGATCTTGCATCATAATCTTTTATCCGGTTTATCCGTGGTAGAGGAGAAAAATAAAATTTCCGAGCGAGCGCTCATTCGAATTAATACCATGTGTCCCGGATTTTTGTCAAGGTTTTCCCTGCCTGCGTACTATCGGGCGTTATGCCGGTGAAATACAGATAACATTCTGTTATTAAAATAGATATATTCTATTCGCCTTCCGGATGCAATTCCAGCTACTAAAGAAAAGTGTTGACAACCGGGGTCTCTTATAGTTAGTTTATCTTTACTGACCGAGCGCTCATTCACTTTTTTTAAAGATTTGACGTATCGATAACGGTTGGGTCGGTTGAGTCAGTTAGGTCGGTTTGCCGGTTGTGAAGAACTTAACTCGTAACCCGCAACTCGTAACTCGTAACCCAACAAACCCAACAAACCCAACGAACCTTTACCCCGTTAAATTCTTCGAAGAAGACGAGCGAAGCGGATTTAACCGGGGCAATAAACCATGAACTTTGAACCCTGAACCCTGAACATTGAACCTTGAACTTGGAGGTGGACATGAATGACGATATTCTTCTCGCCGAAGAGCAGGGCGGTGTGCTGCTTCTAACCCTCAACCGTCCGGATGTGATGAATTCTTTGAATTTTCCGCTGCTTCATGCCCTCAGGGACAAGGTGGCGTCGGTGCGGTTTAAGACCGATATCCGGGTGATCATCATTACCGGATCGGGTGAAAAGGCTTTTTGCGCCGGAGCGGATCTTAAGGAACGTGCTACTTTGAGCCCGGATAAGGTAAAAGAGTATATTTACACCATTCGCGATTTATTTACATCGATCGAATTTTTGAACAAACCGGTTATTGCGGCGGTAAACGGCGTTGCTCTCGGCGGCGGTACCGAACTTGCGCTGGCCAGTGATATTCGCATTGCATCCCGAAATGCCACCATGGGGTTGACTGAAACGCGACTGGCCATTATCCCGGGTGCCGGTGGTACCCAGCGATTGCCCCGACTGGTCGGCAAGGGTAAGGGCAAGGAATTGATCCTGACCGGTCGCAGGGTGGGAGCTGAAGAGGCGCTCGACATCGGCCTGGTAAATAAAGTTTGTGACAGTGAAAACCTGCTGGATGAATGCCGCCAAATGGCAGCCCTGATCTGCGAGGCAGGTCCAATTGCGATTGAACAGGCCAAATATGCCATAAACTACGGCTTTGAGGCCGATTTGCACACCGGCCTTGCGATTGAATCGAATGCATACTGGGTGTGTATCCCCACCGAGGACCGGCTGGAAGGTCTGGCTGCCTTTCGCGAAAAGAGAAAGCCGGAATATAAAGGTAAATAAAATTGTTCCGAGTTCCGGGTTTGGGGTCCAAGGTTGACAAAAAATTGAAGGGTCGGGGAGTTGTTTCGAATTGAGAGCTGCATGAATTATCAGCGCATCCCCGGGCAAACTCATGCATAAGGGTTCGTAAAGAAAGAACAGAGTATAGGGCATTAAATCAATAAGTTAAGCGCGTATTGAGTATTATAGCATTCATGAAATATCTCAACAATTCGCTCTTCTTTCTTAACGAGCCCTAATGCATTCAAACAGTGCCCGGCGATGCGCTGATAACCCATTCCGCTCTAATAGAGGTTTAGCGATAGAAACACCCCGACCCCTGAAACAATTAACTTTGAACTTTAAACCGCGA
>DAOVBC010000207.1 GCA_030670715.1 Deltaproteobacteria bacterium
AATTTACTGGCATGACAGCTTTGCCGAATCCAGTTTTTGGGGAAATGCAGCTGAGAAAACAAATGATAGTTAACCTATTGATATTATTCTGGTGATCCCACCGGGATTCGAACCCGGGTTATCCCGCAAGAAAAGCGGGACATCCTGGACCTCCTAAAAAAAAGAGCCTCATCTTCGAGGCTCTGTCCATTTCGTGGTGATCCCAGGGGGATTCGAACCCCCGCTACCGGCGTGAGAGGCCGGCGTCCTAACCACTAGACGATGGGACCGGATCAAAGCGTTTTACATCGTATTCAGTTATGAAAATTTGCCATGAAAGTCAAACGGATTTTCCCCTTCAATTTAACTACGGTTTTTTCCCTTGGCGGATGCCGAACAGAAAATAAGGGATAAAGCCCACAAAGGGGATCGAGGCAATGATCCACCATAGCGCCTTTTTTCCCTGTGATCCGAAATCCCTTTGAGCGACGCTGACCACCGCCAGTATGGTTAACAAAAAGAAGGGAATGCATAGCCCAAGGAAAATGGCAACCAGTCTCAGGTCCATTTTTATCCTTTCAATATATCGGAAATTTTCAAAATTGTATCCACGTAGCGTTCACTGTGGTTGTAATGATAAATGACTTTTTCGGCTTTCTGCCGCTCTATGCCGGGATGCCAGCCGTGTTTTTTCAAATAGTATGCGATGCTTGCGATAGCATCGGCGTCATCAAAAAGATTGATTTTACCGTCGCTGTTGCCGTCTTTGGCCAGCGAATCGATATTGCTGGGCATAAACTGCGCAAGGCCCATGGCGCCTGCGAATGATCCGTTGACGCTAACAGGGTCAAATCCCTCCGAGCCGGCATGCTTGAGAAACGCCTTGAGTTCTCGGTAAGCCCACTGCGATTTTCTCGTAATCTTTTCCTCGAACACATCCCGTGTCAGCTCCGGTGTGTTCGAAATTTCCAGCCACAGCATTTCCCTGACTTTCGGATCGGATAAAGCCGCCATAGTGGACAGGGTATTGAGTATCGATCTTGAGCCCAGCAGTTTTCCGAACTGTGTTTCGACAAGGATAATCGCAGTGATGACCTCCCTGTCAACACCGTATTGTTTTTCGGCTTCGGTAAAAGAGGACCGGTGCTTCTCAATGTATTTTTTCGCCCTTTTAATCTGACCCTTTTCCGTATATTGGTCGTAATCGACTTTGGATTCGTGGTGGATAAAATAGGTTGAAATTCCCCGGGTTTCGAAAGTTACCTGAGGTCGTGAGTAAAGATCCTTAATTATCTTTTCGTCAAAGCCATCGGCAATCAGACGCTTTTCCAATGATTCAAAATAATTAACGCTTTTTTGCGCGACAGCGGCAGATCCCACCTGTAACGCCAAAATAACAGCCAACATCCAGCACATCAGGTATTTGCGCGCTAGTTTTTTTCTCCATATGAAACACATAGTTCGATTCCCATCCTCTTCTTCGCCCAACAACAACGTTAAGTTCAAAATATCAAACACTGCAACATGTTGAATCCAACTTGCGGGCTACGCCTTTAAATGTTACATAAGAATGATAAAATCCGACTTTATCTGGGACGGCTTTGATTTTACTCCCCCGATACAGACCATGTGTTGTGAACATCCCAAAATGCCTAAAATGCGCTAAAATGCCTAAAACTTAGGTATAAAGAATCAGCTTCCCATGACGAAATAAGATATCACAATTAGACAATTTTTGGAATCGTGAAAAAATTTTCAAAAACAGTTTTTACCTGCCAGTCATGCGGTTACCAGACCCCCAAATGGATGGGTCGATGCCCGGATTGCGGCCGGTGGGATACGTTCATAGAGGAATTGCAGCGATCTCAATCGGCCAGGAGTGCCTTGGGAGGTTTATCCCCGACAGCAGTCGAGCCGGTTCCGATTGATTCCATTGAGCTGAAAAGTGAAGATCGACTGTTTACGGACATCGGGGAATTTGATCGCGTACTGGGAGGCGGCATTGTAGCCGGAACCCTGGTTTTGATCGGTGGGGAACCGGGTATCGGAAAATCCACGCTCATGCTGCAGGCACTTTACGGTCTTGCCTGTGCAGGGAAAAAAGTGCTGTACGTTTCAGGAGAAGAATCCATCCGGCAAATTCGAATCAGAAGCAAACGCCTGTCCACCGTCTCACCGGGCATTCTGGTGGTTTCAGAAGTCGAACTGGATGCCATTTTAGGGATGGTCTCATCTGTGCGGCCGGATGTTCTGGTAGTCGACTCCATCCAGACCATTTTTAACAGCGAACTGACATCCGCTCCCGGCAGCGTAACCCAGGTTAGAGAATCAACGGTTCGGCTGATGCTCATGGCCAAAAAAACCGGTATTCCAACCTTTCTGGTGGGCCATGTAACCAAAGACGGCGCCATCGCCGGACCGAAACTGCTGGAACATATAGTCGATACGGTTCTCTATTTTGAGGGCGACCGGAATCATATGTTCCGGATTCTGCGGGCGGTTAAAAACCGTTTCGGGTCGACAAATGAAATCGGTGTATTTGAAATGAAAGATAAAGGGCTGGAGGAAGTGGGAAATCCTTCAGCAGTTTTTCTCTCTGAAAGACCGGCCAATGCACCGGGTTCGGCGGTTGCGGCCAGCATGGAGGGAACCCGGCCGATACTGGTTGAACTTCAGGCGCTTGTCGGCAGCAGCAGCTACGGAACGCCCCGCAGAACGATTCTTGGACTGGATCAAAACCGGGTGGCACTGCTGGTGGCAGTGATGGAAAAAAAACTCGGTACGCACCTGATGGGGCATGATATTTTTATGAACGTGGCCGGTGGCGTCAAAATTGACGAGCCGGCTGTGGACATGGGAATCGTTGCGGCGATCGCATCCAGTTTTCTGGACAAACCGATTCCTGACGGGACACTGCTCCTCGGTGAGGTCGGACTGGCAGGGGAGATCCGTGGAATCGGCCATGTGGAGACCCGGATAACCGAGGCAAAAAAAATGGGATTTACCCGCTGCCTGCTGCCGGAAAGCAACCGCAAACGCCTGACAGGAATTGACGGAATTACCATTGTCGGTATAGAGAACATTTCGGAAGGGATTGAAAGTCTGTTCTAAAGGATTTTGGTTCATTTTAGTTTAATTTTGGACACGGATTAACACGGATTTACAGGATTAAATAATACAATTTGGGAACCAGGAATGGTCACGAATTTTCACGAAAAAAAATTAAGCCCAGAGCATAAATTAACCTGTTTCATTTCGTGTTTATTCGTGTAAATTCGTGGTTATAATTCTGTGTTCCCTTTTCTTGACTAAAATTTCTGATTAATAGTATAAAAATTATTGCGTGGGGTAAATTAAAACAGGCCCCTTTGCACCCGGATTCTTTACATGCGTCATTCAGCTTCAAAACGCGGACAGTGGAGCGATCACTACACACAGCGGGCCAAAAAGGAAAAATATCCGGCCAGATCTGTTTATAAGCTGCAGGAGATACAGCAGAAATATAAAATTATAAAAAAAGGGGACAGGGTGCTTGATCTGGGGTGTTCGCCCGGATCGTGGCTGCTGTTTGCGGCGCAGCTGACAACCGGCAGCGGTAGAGTTGTCGGAGTCGACCTGAAGCCGGTTTCGATACCACTGCCGAAACATGCTGCGGTTTTTACCGGTGACATCCTCTTCGTTGATGATACGCTGGCTGCATCCATCGGCAGGGGCTATCAGGTTGTGTTAAGCGACATGGCGCCCTCTACCACCGGGCAAAAAGATATTGACGCCGCACGATCACACAATCTCTGCCGGGCGGCCCTGGACATTGCAACAACCGTTTTGCTGCCCGGCGGCACTTTTGTTTGTAAGATTTTTCAAGGGTCCGAATTTAATGATTTTTCAGATTCCGTAAAAAAAAGTTTCAGAAAATATAAAATTTATAAGCCCCAGAGCAGCCGCAAGGCGAGCAGGGAAATCTATATCATAGGAATGGGGAAATTGTAGGAGGAAACAGCCATGTCAGGTCACAGCAAATGGTCCAGCATCAAGCATAAAAAGGCTGCCACCGATGCCAAACGCGGAAAAATGTTCACCAAGCTCATCAAGGAAATTACCGTGGCCGCCCGGATGGGAGGCGGTGATGCAGACGTGAACCCGAGACTGAGGAGTGCCATTCAGGCCGCAAAAAGTGAAAATATGCCCAAAGACAACATTGAAAGGGCAATCAAGAAAGGCACCGGCGATCTCGAGGGTGTCAATTACGAAGAAAGCGTATATGAGGGTTATGGCCCCGGTGGTGCGGCGGTGCTAATAGAATCACTGACGGACAACAAAAATAGGGCCGTGGCGGATATTCGCCATATATTCAGTAAGAACAACGGCAGCCTGGGCGAAAATGGTTGTGTTGCCTGGATGTTTGACAAAAAAGGCTATATCGTCGTGGAAAGCAAGGACGTAGACGAAGAAACCCTGATGGAACTGGCACTCGAGGCCGGTGCCGAAGATGTTCGCGAAGATGACAGCAATTTTGAAGTGATTGCGGCCCCCGAGGATTTTGAAGCGGTGAAAGAGGCGATCGACACGGCGTCGGTTCCACACATCGCAGCGGAGATTACCATGCTGCCGCAATCGACCACAAATCTCACCGGGAAAGAGGCTGAGCAGATGGTCCGATTGATGGAAATGCTCGAAGACTGCGATGACGTGCAGAAGGTTTACACGAACGCGGATATACCGGAAGAAATAGTCAATAATATGTAAATTCGAAACGCTTTACCAAACAACAGGTTTGTGAATGGTTGTACCGGGGATTGGATCAGGTAATTGAGATGCGGCCAAAACGCCTTTTCTGACGCGTTTGG
The DNA here is from genome assembly GCA_030670715.1 of Deltaproteobacteria bacterium. Classification (GTDB taxonomy): domain Bacteria; phylum Desulfobacterota; class Desulfobacteria; order Desulfobacterales; family SG8-13; genus DAOVBC01. The sequence continues at coordinate 4,827 of DAOVBC010000207.1, forward strand.
TGAAATCTGAAAACTTTAAGAGCTCTCTTGATGGGTGTGTTTTCCCTGGAGTGATTAGCCCTATTTTTTTCTTATGCTGTGTCTTTACGAGAGCGAGTGATTCAGCCAAATCACTGTCATTGGATACAATCACAGCACAATCATAAAGATCAAGCCAAGCATCATTCAAAAGATGCACCGCAAGATTAACATCAGAGCCTTTTTCCTCGGTCTTGATGACATT
>DAOVBC010000004.1 GCA_030670715.1 Deltaproteobacteria bacterium
CTGGACCGTGTGTCAGTTCCAGTGTGGCTGATCATCCTCTCAGACCAGCTAACCATCGTTGCCTTGGTAGGCCATTACCCTACCAACAAGCTAATGGTACGCGGGCTCATCTCCAAACAGTAGCTTACATGTAGAGGCCACCTTTGATCTAAAAACCCGGGGATTATTAGATATTATCCGGTATTAGCATCGCTTTCGCAATGTTATCCCCAATTCGGAGGTAGATTACCCACGCGTTACGCACCCGTTCGCCACTTTACTAGCTACAGCAAGCTGAAGCGTTCTCGTGCGACTTGCATGTGTTAAGCACGCCGCCAGCGTTCATTCTGAGCCAGGATCAAACTCTCCAATTAAATTATTCAATTGCATGGCACATGGTGTGCCGCTGCAACGAATTGACTCGAAACACAACTCTAAGGGCCTGTCACTATTTAGTTTTCAAAGATCAAACCGCCGCCGATTAAGCGGCTGGCTAAATGCTTGAGGAAAGCTATTGATATATTATTTGTTCAATGCATTGTCAAGCAATAAAAAGCTATTTCTACCCGCATGAAGATTTATTTTAAATTCAGCTGCAGGCTATATCCGTAAATCGGTTTGAGGTAACTACACCTGCTTAATCGTTCTGTCAACTAAAAAGTTAATGCCGAAATAAAAAATTTCAAGCCCCCGGTCGCCCTTTTTCGATGTATATCCAGGCCCCAAATGCCCGTTCTCGAACCACCCTGAAAGGAACATGAGGTACCTGTATTGTAGCCTGCTGATCGTTGAACTGCCTGAGCACTGAGGTGATAGAATATCTATCCGGAATTATTGCGAATTACACTCTTTGCTAACACCCAGCCCGGATCTTTCACGAGTTCGAGGCGTTCATTTCTTTACTTTAATTTTGTGATACCGCTTTTTACCCGCCCGCAAAACGATCGTGCGATGCTCATTTAGGTCCTTTTTGGTGATCATTTGGTCAAATAGTTGTATGCGTTTAGAATTCATATATGCGCCGCCTTGTTCGATCAACCTTCTGGCGGCACCGCCGGATTGCGTCAACCCAACCATATGAATTAACTTAAACGCCGGTATACCCGATTTTAATGTTTTTTCATCAATACATGAATCAGCTTCCACAGCCTTTTTTGATGCGTTTAATCCGATTTGCGATGACCGACCCTTTTGGGTTAATACTTTGTGAATCGCACTTGAAGGCAATATTTTTTTCGGCACTTTCCGGATACCAAAGTTACTGACTGTTTTTGAATAAGCATTCACCGCCTCATCTAAGCCGTGGGCTAGCATCGTTGCCTCAAAGGCCAGAACGGTTTTTGCGAAGTTGAGATCGGCGCCTTCCAGTTTTGATATTCCTTTGATTCCCTCCATATCAAGGAATGTAAAAAGCGCCATAAAACGCTCGACATCACGGTCGTCGGTATTAATCCAGTACTGGAAATAATCATAGGGGCCTGTTCGTTCCGGATCAAGCCAGACCGCCCCGGCTGCCGTTTTTCCCATCTTCGCACCGCTGCTGGTTGTAATCAGCGGGAAAGTGATACCGTAAGCGCTTTTCTGACGGACTCGCCGGATCAAGTCAATACCGGCAACGATATTTCCCCACTGGTCACTGCCGCCCATCTGCAGCCTGCAGTTGTGCTGCCCATACAATTCTAAAAAATCATATGCTTGCAGCAGCATGTAATTAAACTCTATGAAGTTCAGCCCTTCATCGGAGTCGAGCCTTAATTTATAACTCTCGGCTTTGAGCATGCGATTGACTGAGAAATGCCGTCCGATATCTCTTAAAAAGGGAATATATTCCAGTTTCGTTAACCAGTCGGCGTTGTTGAGCATCAATGCCCGGTCATCGGAAAATTCAATAAAACAGGCCAGCTGTTTCTTGATTCCGCGGGCGTTTTCTTCTATCGCCTCCCGGGTGAGCAGCTGCCGCATTTCCGTCTTACCGCTCGGATCTCCGACCAGACCCGTCCCTCCGCCCACAAGGGCAATCGGACGATGGCCGTTTCTTTGCATATGGGCCAGAGACATGATCGGCACCAGACTGCCGATATGTAAACTGGAAGCTGTAGGATCAAAACCGATGTAGCAGGTGACCGACTCCCGGTTAAACAGGTCGGCCAGTTCTTGATCATGGGTTGTTTGTTCAATAAATCCGCGTTCACGCAGTATGTCCAACACATTTGCCATTCAGTTTCACCTTTTTGTCCTGCATCGCTGCAAATTGGTCATACACTTATCGGAATGGTTGAGTCGGTTGTGAACTGACTAAACGGACCCAACCGACATAACCGACCAAACTGACTCAACCTATTTATTCGCATACTCTACGGCCCGGGTCTCCCTGATCACCGTCACTTTAATCTGTCCCGGAAAAGTCAAAGACTCTTCTATCTTTTTGGCAACATCTCTGCTGAGCAGCGTTGCGGCTTCATCGGTAATTTTATCGCTTTCAACGATCACACGCAGCTCTCTGCCGGCCTGTATGGCATACGTATTGGCAACGCCTATAAAAGAATTTGCTATATTTTCAAGATCTTCAAGGCGTTTTATGTAATTTTCAAGCAGTTCCTTGCGGGCGCCCGGCCGCGCTCCGGACAGCCCGTCTGCTGCCTGTACCAGCAGGGCATAAACAGAGTTGGGGGGGACATCTTCATGATGCGCTGCAATCGCGTGGACAACTTTTGACGATTCGTTGAATTTTTTTGCCAGCTTGGAACCGATGACTGCATGGGGGCCTTCAACTTCATGATCGATGGCTTTACCGATATCATGCAGCAAGCCCATGCGCCTGGCCAATTTCTGATTCAGTCCCAATTCGGTGGCCATGATGCCGCTGAGAAAACCGACCTCTACCGAATGTTGTAAAACGTTCTGCGCATAACTGGTTCGGTATTTCAATCGGCCGATATATTTGATCAGTTCGTTTTGTATGCCGTGGACACCCAGATCAAAGGCCGCTTGCTCCCCGGCCTCTTTAATAGCCTGGTCGACCTCCTGCCCCACTTTTTTCACAACATCCTCAATGCGCGCCGGATGAATTCTGCCATCAGATATTAACCGCGTTAGAGCGATGCGTGCAACCTCTCTTCTGACCGGATTGAACCCTGACAGGATAACCGCTTCCGGGGTGTCATCGATAATAAGGTCTATTCCCGTGGCGGCCTCCAGAGCGCGTATGTTTCGTCCTTCCCTTCCAATGATCCTACCTTTCATCTCATCACTTGGAAGCTGAACGACCGATACGGTCCTTTCGGCGACATAATCACCGGCATAGCGCTGGATGGCGGTGGCAATAATTTTCTTGGCTTTTTTATCCGCCTCTTCCTTGGTTTCGTTTTCTATCCTTTTGATCAGTTTGGCTCCGTCGTATCGGGCCTCATTCTCCATCGCACGGATAAGCAGTTCTTTCGCTTGTTCGGCAGTGAGACCGGAAATTTTTTCAAGCTGTTTTTTTTGCTCTTCAATCAGAGTGTCGTATTTTTTTTCATTTTGCTCGACCCGATCTTCACGCTTTGACAGTTGCTTTTCTTTGCGGGAAATTTCATGATCCCGACGTTCGAACTGTTCGATTTTACGCTCGATGTTCTCTTCCTTATGGATGAGCCTTCTCTCTCTTTTTTGTAATTCGGACCGGGTCTCTTTGGTCTCTGCATCGAAATCGCTTTTCATTTTGAAAAGCCTGTCTTTGACTTCGAGATTGGCCTCTTTGATCAGGTTCTCTGACTGCCGTTTGGATTCATTCAGTATTCTGGCGGCCTCATCCTCTGCGGTTCTGATTTTCTGGGATAGCATTCTGCCCTTCACCCAAAAGGCGATCCCAAAGCCAATACCGAAGCAGAGTAAGCCGATTACGATGATATATTCATGCATCTGATTTCTCCTCGGAACGCTTTTATATAAGATGGTTATTAGAAATGGGTGTAAAACCTCAGACTAGGCTCGGCTGGAAGTAGCGCTCTCCCGGTCCGATTCATTCCGGTGCGAAGTCCCGCTCAACTGAGCGGGAGGATGGGGTTTTAAAACCACTTCTAATAAGATGTGCAGGTTGAGGCAGGTCTGACACCCTTAGGGGTCACGAAGAAATAAGCCGTTTGATATTGGACCCCTGCCACGTGCCGTGTTGGTAGGTCTTTGAACCATGGGTTCAAAGTGGGCGCCATATAGTATCTTCAGGCTTCTCTGCACGCAGAACATGCTCACCGATACCAGGGACGGCTCCCGTACGATGTGTGTTGGGACAAAGAGCATCTTCCAATCACGAACACGGCAGGGGTCGCAGACGGCAAACGCAAAAACCACGCCCTCAGGACGGATAACCGTCCGTCAGGCTTAAAACGGGTGTCTGCTTACTTCGCGCTACAAGAGGAACTTTGGAAGGTAAAAGATTGAAAAACGGTTTAAATCATATACCGCTTTGCAACTTGTAAGAATTATTTCCGTTGAACTGTAAACAGCAAAGATCAAGCTTGCGGATCAACGCCAGCGAACGATCTGATATTTCACTCATGATATTCGTGCGATCTCTTTTTAATTCCAGACAGTCTCTGGCAATATTGAGTGCAGCAAGTATCATAATCGTTTCCCGGTTAAGACCTTTCGATCCATTTAACTGTTGGCTTTCAACCCTGGTAACTTCGTTTACCAGGTAATCTGCAACCTCCTTTGCCCGACTCATCTCGGACTGGGTTTTAAATGTATAGGGTTGCCCGAAGAGCTCTATTGTTACAAGTTGTTCCAATGAAAGCGTATATCCCTTTTCCGTAGTTTTACCACGGTGGCCAGCGCTTAGATATCGGTCTGATTCCCAAGTCTGGCGAGCAGATTATTAACTCTTGACCGGATCAAGGTCTTTTCCTCTTGGTAGCGTCTTTCCGCCTCAACTTTGCTTTGAAGCTCCTCCTCTAACTTCTCGGTTTTTTTAGTAAGTTCTAAATTCGTCGCCTCATAGGATCTGCAAACCTTGATCACTCTTTCGACTTTTTCTTCGATTTCTTCAAACTGCTTTAATATCCGTTCGTTATTCAATCCTTTACCTCGTTCATATATAGTGTCCTATAATCCAACATTTATACGAAAGTCAAGGTTTATTCCCGGTCGTATTTATGGTGAATCAGGTTGAACCTGATTGACGGCGCTGCATTAGATCTTCGACAACCCTCAGATCCTCTTTGCTGTTTATACCGTAAAATTCCTGCTCATCACCGGCAATAAGCGCTCCGACGGCTTTTTTTTCCCGGTGACCGACGGCAATGATATCCGTCAGGTACAACTCACCCTGTGCATTATCAGTGTCGATTTTTTGCAAGGATTCCACCAAAAATGCCTTTTTCACGCAATAAATCCCGGTGTTGATGATACGTAATTTTTTTTGCTCATCGGTCGCATCAGCCTCTTCAACGATCCCGGTCACCTGATTGTCAGCATTGATCAGAACCCTTCCATATCCTGCCGGTTTGTCAATTTCTACTGCCAGCACCGTAATATCGCGTTCATAATCCAGATGATCTTCAATCAGGTTCCTGATTGTAGCGGCGGTTATCATCGGCACATCACCGCATAAAATCACGATATGTTCGCTGTGGGCAGGCACATGGGGCAGCGCACATAATACGGCATGCCCGGTTCCAAGCTGACGCTCCTGATACGCATATTCCGGCAACGCGTGTTCGGACACAACCTTGCGTACCTGATCGACCTGATGGCCCACCACCAGAATGACATCGTTTCCGGCAACCTGCGTCGCAGTGTCAACCACATACAGGATCATCGGCCGGCCAAGCACCTGGTTAAGCACTTTGGCTTTTTGTGATTTCATGCGCGTCCCCAACCCGGCAGCCAGTATGACCACCGCAATATTTTCAAATGGTGGACTCATCTTCATCAATCCTTGACGTCATAGCGAAAAGTGTGATGATGTTTATAATATTTTGGTCCATCGAACTGCCTGGTATGCTAAGTCCATCGATTCGTAAATACGATGACGTATTTACTCACTCAGGACTTAGTGCTGCCTGCGACGAGCTCAGCCGAGCCGAGTGAGCAATTATGTCAAATCGGTCAATAATAAAATGTCACTGTAATTGCAAATCGAAGCACTAAGTTATTTTGGTCAGTTGACCCAGTAAAATACATTATCGTTTATCGAACATCCAATATCAAGTATCCAGTATCGAGTATCCTGTATCAAACATCGAATATCGAACACCAAATATCACTTATCGCTTATCGCATATCGCATTTCCTGCATCGCATCTCCAGTAAAAAAGGGCAAACCACCAATTGGTTTACCCTTTTTTTTCAGTTCAGTAGCGGGGCTCAGCCGGCCGCGCGAACGGCCTGTTTAGCAAACGGTTGTCGGCCGCTGTTTAACGCGTTTCTACAAGACTTATCCGTACTATCGCTCTCTCCAGGGCGCCCCGGGCCCGGGTAAAATCGATGTCCTCCAGGCTGCGGTCTTCCGCCAGGCGTTTTTCGGCGCGCTCGCGGGATGCTTTTGCTCGTTCGATGTCGATATCAAGCCGGCGTTCGGCGGACTCCGCAAGTACGGTTACCTTGTCGGGCAGGGCTTCAGCAAACCCGCCGCTGACAAAGACATACCTTTCAGTGCCCTGTGCGTCGGTGTACCGAATGACACCTGTTTTCAGCGTCGTCATAAACGGGGTGTGTCCGCTCAAAACACCAAACTCGCCGAGGGTGCCCGGAGATGCCACGATTTGAGCCTCTTCGCTGGCAACGGTTTTTTCCGGCGTGACAACTTCCAGTTGTATATTTTCAGCCATGCGATAACCTCTTTATTATGCTGCTTCAGCCAGTTTCTTGGCTTCTTCGAGAACCTCTTCGATGCCGCCTTTCATGTAGAAGGCCTGCTCCGGGATATCATCGTGCTTGCCCTCACAAATTTCTTTAAAGGCCTTGACCGTCTCTTCAATTTTCAAGTATTTGCCGGGTTTTCCGGTAAAAACCTCGGCCACATGAAAGGGCTGGGAGAGAAAACGCTGGATCTTGCGGGCCCGGGCCACGGTAACCTTGTCTTCGTCGGAGAGTTCCTCAATGCCGAGAATGGCAATAATATCCTGCAGCTCCTTGTACTTCTGGAGAATCTGCTGCACCTCCCGTGCCACCAGATAGTGCTCTTCGCCGATGTAAGATGCATCCAGAATTCTGGAAGTCGAGTCGAGCGGGTCAACGGCCGGATAAATGCCGAGCTCGGCGATCTGACGCGACAGAACCACCGTACCATCCAGATGGGCAAATGTGGTGGCCGGAGCCGGGTCGGTCAGGTCGTCGGCCGGTACATACACACACTGGACAGCGGTAATCGAGCCCTTGTGGGTCGATGTAATCCGCTCCTGAAGTTCGCCCAGGTCAACCGCCAGTGTCGGCTGATATCCCACGGCCGAGGGCATGCGCCCGAGAAGGGCCGAAACCTCGGAACCGGCCTGGGTAAACCGGAAAATATTGTCGACAAAAAGCAGAACATCCTGTCCCTCTTCATCCCGGAAATATTCGGCCGCGGTCAGGGCTGAAAGAGCAACCCGGGCCCTTGCGCCGGGCGGTTCGGTCATCTGACCGTAAACCAGAGCGGCCTTGGGCAGAACCCCGGAATCTTTCATCTCATGGTAGAGGTCGTTTCCTTCACGGGTCCGTTCGCCGACACCGGCAAACACCGAAATACCGCCGTGCTGCATGGCGATATTGTTAATCATCTCCATCATGATAACGGTTTTGCCGACACCGGCACCACCGAACAATCCCATTTTGCCGCCGCGGGGAAAGGGAACCAGCAGATCGATCACTTTAACGCCGGTCTCCAGCACCCGCACGGTTACGTCCTGTTCGGTAAATTTCGGCGCCTCCCGGTGGATGGGCAACATCTTTTCCTGGCTCACCGGCCCCAGGCCGTCAACCGGGCGCCCCACCACATTGAGAACCCGCCCGAGGCCGGCTTCCCCCACGGGCATCATGATCGGTTTTCCGGTGTCTTTGACGGGCATCCCGCGCACCAGGCCGTCCGTAACGTCCATGGCAATCGTGCGGACAACATTGTCGCCCAGGTGCTGGGCCACCTCCACCACCAGGTTGTCCGCTTCATCATTGATCGTCGGATTGGTAATTAGCAGCCCCGTGTAGATTGTCGGCAGCTTACCCTGTTCGAACTCAATGTCAACGACAGGCCCCATGACCTGCAAAATTTTACCAATGTTTTCTCCCATCGAAAGACCTCCAAATGTGTTCGTTGTTACCCGCCCGTGTCGGGAAAATTATCGTCGTTTATAAAACCGCCTGATACCACCTACTGGGTGAAATGCCGGGCACGAATTGAAGCTTTATCGCTATATTGGATTAATGCGTATTAAAATGAAAGTATCACCTTTTACTTAAACCAACTCCGCCAACCCCATCATTCCATCATTCCATTATTCCACTATTCCGATAGGGACGAAGTCCCCAGCACTATTTATCCTTTGAGGGCTTCGGCGCCGCCGACAATATCCATCAATTCTGCGGTAATCGCCGCCTGCCGGGCCTTGTTGTAAATCAGAGTGAGATTGTCGATCATATCGCTGCAGGCATTGGTGGCGTTGTCCATGGCCATCATGCGGGCAGCATGCTCGCTGGTGGATGTTTCCAGCAGTGCGCTGTATATTTGAACGTAAACATTGCGCGGCAGCATTTCCCCCAGCAACTCATCGGCCGACGGTTCACAGATGTGCTCGGCCTGATAGGGGGTGTTTTCATCTTTTTCCTCATCTTCAGCTGGGTCAATCGGCGGTATCGGAAGGATCTGCTTCAGCACCGGCGGCTGTTTGGCCATACTGATGAATTCTGCGTAGATAATATAGACTTCGTCGTAGGTGCCTTCAATAAAACCCTCGACGAACCCGCGGCCGGCCGTTGAGGCGACATTAAATCCGAAATTGCCGCCCACAACGCCCACATGCTCGCTTTCAATCGTCAATTTGTTCCTCCGGGCCCAATCCCTTCCTTTTTTACCGAAGGCCGTAAAGGAAACCGCGATGCCCTGCTCGACTTTTTCATTCAAGAAGGCCTCGGCCTTGCTGATCAGGTTGGAATTAAATCCGCCGCACAGGCCCCGGTCGGACGTGCACAGAACCACATGCACTTTTTTAACCTGCTCGCGCGGCTCCAGTAAAGGGCTGGTACCCTCCCCGGCGTTGGACGCCAGGCTGCCCAGTACCTCGGCAAACTTACCGGCGTAAGGCCGAAAACCTTCCGTATTTGCCTGGGCCCCGCGCAGTCTGGAAGCAGCCACCATGTTCATGGCTTTGGTAATCTGTTTGGTCTTTTTAACCGCGCCTATTTTTAACTCGATATCTTTTAGCGTCGCCATACACGTCAGCCTTTGTAAGAAAACCGTTGCGTGTTCCGTGTTGCGTGTTATTACCCGTTCAAAAATGCTGGACTCGCAACCCGTAACTTTATTTAATGGTGTCCTTGAACTCTTCGTCGTAAGCGTTCAGGGCCTCGGTCATCAGTTTGTCCAGATCATCGCTGATCTCCTCTTTCTCTTTCAGTTCGCTAAAGACCTGCGAATAGCGATCTTCGATAAAAGAATAAAGACCGGCTTCGTATTTTGCCAGGACATCCAGAGGATAATTGTCCAGAAATCCTCTCGTACCGGCATAAAGGATAGTGACCTGCTTTTCCATCGACAGGGGCTGATACTGGGGCTGTTTCAACAACTCGACCAGTCTGGCACCGCGGGTGAGCTGCTGCTGGGTGGCCTTGTCCAAATCACTGCCGAAGGCGGCAAAGGCTTCCAGTTCGCGGTACTGGGCCAGGTCAAGCCGCAGGGTGCCGGCCACCTGTTTCATGGCTTTTACTTGGGCGGCACCACCCACACGGGAAACCGACAGACCGACATTAATCGCCGGCCGAACGCCTGCAAAAAACAGCGCGGGCTCCAGGTAAATCTGCCCGTCGGTAATGGAAATAACGTTGGTCGGAATGTATGCCGCTACGTCACCGGCCTGGGTTTCAATGATCGGCAGCGCCGTCAATGAACCGGCGCCCAGTTCGTCGTTGAGCTTGGCGGACCGTTCGAGAAGGCGTGAGTGATTGTAGAAAATGTCTCCCGGGAACGCCTCGCGGCCGGGCGGGCGTCTGAGGAGCAGAGAGACCTGGCGGTAAGCGGCCGCCTGTTTTGACAGGTCGTCATAAATGATCAAGGCATGCTGTTTGTTGTCCCGGAAATATTCTCCCATGGCACAGCCCGCATAAGGAGCAATATACTGCTGGGTGGCCGGGTCACTGGCACATGCGGATACGATGGTGGTGTATTCCATGGCCCCGTGCTTTTCAAGTACCGCATGGACCTGGGCTACGGTTGATTTTTTCTGGCCGCAGGCAACGTAAATGCAGTACACATCCGTGTCCTTCTGGGCCAGTACGGCATCAATGGCGCAGGCGGTTTTTCCGATCTGCCGGTCACCGATGATCAGCTCCCGCTGACCGCGTCCCACCGGTGTCATGGCGTCGATAGCCTTTAAACCTGTGTAACAGGGCTCATGGACGCTCTTTCGGGCAATAACTCCCGGCGCCACCATTTCAACCCGACGGAACTCTTTGGCATCAATCGGGCCCTTGCCGTCTATGGGTTCTCCCACGGCGTCCACCACCCTTCCCAGGACCGCCTCGCCCACTGGAACGCGGGCAATCTCCCCGGTGCGTTTGACGATATCGCCCTCCTTGATGTGGATATCCTCGCCCATGATGGCAACACCCACGTTGTCCTCTTCCAGGTTGAGGACCAGCCCGAGGATACCACCCGAAAATTCCACCAGTTCCATGGCCATCACTTTTTCAAGGCCATAGATCCTGGCAATGCCATCGCCCACCGACAGTACAACACCCGTTTCGCTGAGCTCGACCTTTTTGTCGTAATCCGTAATCTGCTCTTTGATGATCTGACTTATTTCTTCAGCTCTTAGTTCCATTAGGCACTCTCACCCCTTTTCAAAGATTCTCTCATGTTGAGTAATTGTGTTTTTATACTCCCATCTAAAACAAGGTCCCCGATCCTTGTCACAATGCCGCCGATCAGATCCGGAGCCTGTTTTACCTCCAGGACAATTTCCTTTCCTGTCCGTCGGGACAGGGCGCTTCTGATTTTGTCCACGGTTTCAGCTGAAAGTTCCGTCGCTGAAACCAGGCTGGCCCGGGCAACCCCCTTCAGTTCATCGGCCAGTTTCTGATAAAAATCATTAATGGCGCCGATAAAGGCGATGCGCCGTTTGTCAAACAGCAATATCAGAAATGACGACATCACCCTGGATAGACCCAGTTTCTCAATAACTGTTACCAGTACTTTTTTGCGCGCTTGTGCATCGTAAAGAGGATTTGAAAGCGCCTGATCAAGCGCCTTTTCTTTTTCAACCAGACCGGCAAATGCGGCAAGTTCTTCCCGGTAACTTTCCGCCTGTCCGTCCTCTTTGCCGATAAGCAGCAGAGCCTTGGCATAACGCCGTGCGATCGCCAAATTTTTCATTACGCCACCACCTTATCTAGATATTCATCCACCAGTCGTTCGTGATCTTCGGTCGAAATTCTGGTTTTGATCATCTCTTCCGCCTTGGCCATCGCCTTCTCCAGCACTTCCGCCTGAAGTGTTTCCCTGGCCTTTTTGAACTCATGTTCAATATTGCGACGGGCCTGCTCTTCAAGCTTTTCAGCGGCGGCCTCGGCTTCTTTGATAATCTTCACCTTGGCCTCTTCACCCTGCTGGATATACTGGGCGATAAGCTTTTCGGCCTCCCGGTCCAGTTGCTGGAATTTTTCGTTATATTTAGCCAGTTCCTCTTCGGCTTCTTTCTTCCTGGATTCCAGACCGCTGAGTTGATCCTTAATCCCCTGAATGCGATCATTAAGCGCCTTTGACGCCGGTTTGCGCAACAGCAGAAAAATCGCGATTGCCAATACCGCGAAATTCATCACCTTGTACGTGTCCGTTGCCACCCAGCCTTTTGGACCGTTGTCACCACCGGAAGAACCCAGCGCAACGCCGGTGTAGCAGAACAGCAGCAGGGCGCCAAGCAGCAGGCACATTGTCCCGATCGGCGTTGAGCGGTGCTTTCGGTTGAAACCGGGAAATTTCATCAGACAGCCCTCCCCAATATTTTTTTACCGATATCCTCTGCAAAAGTATCCACTTCCTGCATCAGGGACTGCCGTACAGCCTCTGCGTCTTTTGCAATTTTTTCACGTACCTGCGCCAGATCAGCCTGTGATTTTTCATTAATTCGGGTAATAATTTTTTTCTCTTCCTCGGCCGCCAGGGAGAGCAGACTCTCTTTTTCCAGCAAGCCTTTGACCCGTGCTTCCCGAATCCCGGATGCAAAGTCATCCTCTTTATCCCGGGTATCCTGCTGGAACTCTACGATACTTTTTTCAAGTCCTGAAATCTTATCCTTTCTCTGGGTTAAAACATTTCGAATGGGCCTGTAAAGGATCAGGTTTAAAACCAGTATCAGGAAAAGAAAATTGGCAATCTGAATCAAAACTGTCCAATCCGGGATAACGGTCAGACCGCCGCCTCCTTCTGCACTAAACGCAACATCTGTGGTAAAAATAAAGAAAAGGGATGGGACAAGACAGGAAGCTGAACGCAGTTTGCGGCATAGAACAGCAAGACTCATATGGGGAACCTCCATTAGGGGCACGAACAAAATGCAATGCGGTTGAATATTAAAAAACCACCGGAACCGGTTTCAAAATTACAGATCCCGCTCAAGGGTAAGGATCCTGCCTGATTGGGCGGGACAATCCCGCTCTCAATGGTACGATCAGTCATTATTTGGAATTTTGAAACCGGTTCTACGCACTCATTTCGACTCGGTGCGGTCTATACCATTCGATCAATTTAGTTGTCAAAGGTTTTTTAAAATATTTTCTCAGGCATCGGTTCCCCGAACAGCAGAATCCTCTTCCGACCCGCGTTTTCTCTTCTTCGGCGCGTGCGCCGCCTCTTTCATGGCGCAGTTGCCGTTGAACATTCCGCCCTCTTCAATGGAAATCACCGGTGCCTGAATGTCCCCGATGACACGTCCCGGCGGATAAACCTCAATACGGTCGCTGGCATCGATCGTACCGATCACCTCTCCCATGATGATGGCGTTCCCCACATCGATTTCAGCATTCACTATTGCCTTTTCTCCAACAATTACCGTTCCACCGTTGCTTCTGATTTTGCCTTTCACCTGCCCGTCAAGCCGGATGGTACCCTGAAATTCCAGCGTCCCTTCCACACTGGCTTCCGGCCCTAAAAAAGTCGATATTGAGTCGGGCTTTTTTCCTTTTTTTCGCATAAACCGCACCTCCTTAGCTAAATATAGTATCCGGGCCACGAAGACCCGACTTTAGGTTGCTCCATCACAAGGTGTCAAGTGTTGCGAGCATTTAAAAATGCCTAAATTGCCTAAAATGAACTAAAATGCCTAAAATTAAGATATAAGGAATCTACCTTTTTTTATAAAGACCAAAACCGCTCCACGAATTGACGAGCAACCTAGCCTCAATAAAAAGACGATGTTAAATATTGACCCGCCGAAGGCGAACCACAATTTTAGGCATTTTACATTTTAGGCATTTTAGGCACTTCTCTCAACTACCACAATATACCTAAATCAATTCATTTCTTCCTTACCCGTTGAACTGCATTTCTAAAAATCGTTACATCTACTCCAACATAAACCGTCGCATACTGACATTGATTAATAGGCCAATGGCGATCATCATCGTGGCAATCGATGATCCGCCGTAGCTGACAAACGGGAGTGGGACTCCGACAACCGGCATCAGACCCATTACCATACCGACATTAATGACAACCTGCCAGAATATCATCGCGCAAATACCCATCGCGAGAATCGTGCCGAAGGGATCTCTGCAGCTGTAGGCAACATTTAAGCCCCACACGATCAACAGCAGAAAAACGAGAATCAGAATTGCAGAACCGACAAAGCCCCATTCCTCGGCAAAAACCGAAAATATAAAATCGGTGTGCTGTTCGGGCAGAAAGGATAGGGCGTTCTGGGTTCCCTTTAGAAACCCCTTGCCGGTGAGCATGCCCGATCCGATGGCAATTTTAGACTGGATAATGTGATAGCCGGCACCGAGCGGATCACGATCCGGATTCAGAAATGTCAATATACGCTGCTTCTGGTAGTTCTTTAACAAAAACCAAACCAGCGGTATCGCAACCGTGCCGGACGTAAACAGGTATAAAAATGAGCGCCTTTCAATTTTGACAAACACGGTCATAGACCCTGCAATGAGCACCACCAGCAACGCGGTCCCCAGATCCGGCTGGCGTACAATCAATGCGAAGGGGATCAGCACCAGTGTCACCGGGGTGAACAGCTGGCGCAGAGTAAAACCCCGGGTGTATGCATTCTTGGAATAATACCGCGCGAGGACCACAATAACCGCAATCTTTACAATTTCAGATGGTTGGATAGACACGGGGCCCAGGACCAGCCAACGCTGTGATCCACTGACATGCTTTCCGAAAAACAGAACTGCGATCAGAAGAAGGATGCAAAACACATAAACGGCATGCGCATACCGGTCCAGCAGTTTGTAATTAAATAAAAAGCAAACCACCATCAACAGCAGGCCGGCGCCGAACCAGATCAACTGTTTTAAATATAAAATCTTCTGGGCTGTCATGGCACCGGCTGTTACAACGCTGTACAACGAGAGCAGGCCCAAGCCACCGAGCAGGACAGCCAATCCGAGTAATCCCCAGTCAAAATATTGCACAAAGCGACGATCAAACATTAAAAAATCCTCCGATCAGTAGATATATCCAAACGATTCGGGGTGATCATATTATGGTGATTAAATAGGACATATCTGGAATAATGGAGTGATGGAGTATTGGAATAATGATTAATCGTTGCGGTTGGATTCCAACACTCCATTACTCCATCACTCCAATACTCCTTGAGCTTCAAAAACTCGTCGGTTTACTTCAGCGAATTTTATTGCTTCCCCTTCCCACTATTCGCCAGAATCAGCCTTCGCATTTGATCTTTGAGTAAATAGGCCTTGATCATCTCCCGGGCAATCGGTGCCGCCGCACTTGATCCGTGCTCTCCGTTTTCGACAACGACCGCAACAGCAATTCCGGGATCATCTGAGGGGGCATAAGCGACAAACCAGGCATGTGGCTTCAAATGATCTGGAAGATCAGCATCTTCCTCCTCGCCCTCTTTGCGGCCGATCACCTGAGCCGTACCGGTTTTGCCGCTGACCTGAAGGCCGAATAAACGGGCACCCTTGGCAGTACCCTTGTCGGTGTTGACCACCTCCCAAAGTCCCTGCTTCACCAGTTCCATGGTTCGCGGGGAGACCGGCAGTTTTCCTGTAATCATCGGTTCGGTCTCTTTGACGAGCCGTCCCTCAGCTGTCTCCACCTTCATCAGGATTTCGGGTTTGAATCGGGTTCCCCCGTTGGCAATCGCTGAAACCATTACGGCCATCTGAAGGGGCGTCACCAGGTTAAAGCCCTGACCGATAGCCAGTGAAAGCGTCTCGCCCTCCTGCCATTCGATGCCGGTTCGTCGCTGTTTCCAGGCGGCCGTGGGAATTAACCCTCTGGCCTCGTGGGGAAGATTAATTCCGCTAATCGTCCCCAACCCGAGGGCCTTGGCGTACCAGGCGAGGCGGTCGACGCCAACGGCCTGTCCCACCTGGTAAAAAAAGACATCGCATGATTCGGCAATGGCCTGGACGACACTAACACATCCGTGCCCGCCCTTTTTCCAGCACCGGTAATCGCGACCTTTAAATCTATAATGGCCGGGGCAGCAGAATACGGTATTTTCGTCGATGACACCTTCTTCGAGGCCGGCGATGGCGGTCAGTATTTTATAGGTGGAAGCCGGCGGATACTCTCCCTGAAGCGCCCTGTTCGTCAACGGTTTGAGAGGGTCCGTTACAAATGCCTGCCATTGTTCATGGGTCATACCGCCCACGATCGTGTTTTGATCAAAAGACGGACTGCTGGCCAGAGCCAGAACCTGTCCGGTTGACGGCTCGATGGCAACCGCGGCGCCGGTAACTCCGCTTAACAGCTCTTCTGCTTTTTCCTGAACATCCTGATCAATGGTTAAATAAACGTTTTGACCGGCATGGGCATTTACGGTTTTCAGGATACTCACCACCTGGCCGGTAGCATTGACCTCCACCTGGCGTCCGCCGCTTTTCCCCCTTAAATAATGATCATATGCCCTTTCAATACCCAGTTTTCCGATCAGATCCCCACTTCTGAGTTCGGGATATTTACCGCTGTTCAGTTCGGAGGAGCTGATTTCACCCAGATACCCCAGCAGATGAGCGGCACTCTGTCTGTACAGATAGTGTCTTCGCGGCTTTACGTTCACTTCAATACCCGGAAGATCATATTTATGAACCTCCACAGCGGCCACGGCGTTGCGCCCGATGTCCTGCTTTAATAAAATCGGCTTGTAGGAGGAGATGCGTTTCTGTCCGGCAATTTTTTCAGCAAGCTCCACATCGGGTACCCCCAGGTATTTTGACAACTTGTTAAGCGTCTGATCCACCGGCCGGGCATTCCTTAGAATGACGTTCACATTAAAGGAAGGTCGATTATCCACCAACATCTTTCTGTTACGATCAAAAATGATTCCCCTGAACGGATCAATACGTTGCAACCGAATGCTGTTGTTTTCGGAAAGCCGCCGCAGTTCTCCACCTTTAATAATCTGAAGGAAAAACAACCGGACAAAGAGTACTGCAAAACAGGCGAAGACACAAAGAATGACCCCGATAATGCGTTGTTTGTACCAGTCGCTGTCTGCTGTTTTTAGATATTTGTCCAAAATTCTACTTCTCGAGTTCCGTCAGGTCAGTTCTTTTGATTAGCACCTCACCGAGCAATTTATCCCAAAAGTTGTGACTGTATTTAAATCCGATGACCAGAAAAGGCCCGATGATGAAAGCCCATAGTAGTTGTGTGATAACGGTTCCGGCCGTCGCCACCGGAGACTGCGAACCGGGTTCCAGCAAGCCGACAGTAACGATAAAAATAATATTTTCCAACAACACACCTGCAGATACAATGAGCGGTAATCGAAAGCGCATTCCGACCTGCAAAACACCTTTCAGCCAGTACACGCCTAAATACAGCCAGATAAAGCTGGTTGTGTAGAGCATAAAAGGAGCACCGGACAGGTTGTCGGCTATAATACCCAGGACGATGGTAACCGGCAGGCATTCACGTATCGGTCTGAACAGGCCAAGGTAGATTACAAATACTGCAGGCAGATCGAAGAAGCGGTCAAGAACCGGAATAGTGGGCATGACGGCTGTCTGAAGGACAATCAAAAACAGACAGGCTAATAGATAAAAACCATATGTCATTGCTGGTTCGCAAACTCGGGTTTGGGAGAAGTCTGAATCACAAGTACCTCCTCCAGTTTTTCAAAATCGATGTAAGGCGTGACGGTGACTTCCTGAAAGATCCCCGCAACACGCCGGACAACGCCTGTCACATCACCGATGTGAAATCCCTTAGGGAAAACTCCGTCCAGACCGGAGGCCACAATTTTATCACCAACGGTGACCTCATTCTTTCGTAAAACATAATTAAAAACACAGCGCCCCGACGACTCGCCTTTTATGAGACCCCGCGCCCTGGTCCTCTGAACCAGGGCATCCACTGCACTGTTGCGGTCTATGATCAACATAACTTTTGAGTAGCGGGATGACGTGTCCGTAACCTGACCGGCAATCCCTTCCGGTACGACTACCGGCATACCCCGTTGAACACCATCTTCACTGCCCTTATTGATGATAATCGCCTGATACCAGGAAGAGGGATCTTTGCCGACGACTTCGGCCGTAATGGATCGGCTGAGGAGCGTGGTTTTAAACGCCAATAATTTGCGGAGGCGAATATTGGATAGCTCTATCTCACGCCACTGGCTGTTTCTGGCAACCGCCTGTTTAAGGTCCTTCTTTAGTCTGGTATTCTCCTTTGCGGTGGAAACAAGGGAAAAGTAATTTTCCCATACCTCTCTGGAAAATCGAATTGAGTCCGTTACAGCTTCCTGAAACGGGGCAACAAAAAAAAGGGCAATACGCCCCAGACCAGGCTAAGGATAGCGAGTGCTGGCTACATACAAAACAACCAGGTTGGCGGTTATCAATACGATAACGCCTACAATCACCAACATTCTTTTTGAAAGCATGAAACTAATTAATCATGACACGTTTGAGGATTTCAATACTGTCAAGTGTCTTTCCGGAACCCAGCGCCACGGTTGATAGGGGGTCCTCGGTAATGGTGATCGGCAAGTTTGTTACTTCCCTTAGAAGCTTGTCAATATTTTTCAACAATGCACCGCCGCCTGTCAGGACAATTCCTCTGTCAACGATATCGGCCGACAATTCGGGCGGCGTCTGTTCCAGAGCTATTTTAACGGTTTCAATGATTGTGTCAATTTGTTCAGCGATAGCGACCCGTATCTCTTCTGAATCGATTGACAGAATTTTCGGGATGCCGGATGCAAGATCACGACCTTTTACTTCAATGGTTTCCAGTTCCTGGGGATTCGGATAGGCGTTGCCGATTGTCGTTTTGATAATCTCGGCGGTGCGTTCGCCGATCAGCAGATTATACTTGCGTTTGATGTACTGAATGATGGCGGTATCCATTTTATCACCGGCCACCCGCACCGATCGGCTGTAAACGATTCCGGCCAGTGAAATAACGGCAACTTCGGTTGTGCCGCCGCCGATATCCACGACCATATTACAGGTCGGTTCAGTGATCGGCAGGTTGGCACCGATGGCAGCCGCCATAGGTTCTTCAATCAGAAACACTTCTCTGGCCCCTGCGGATTCTGCCGATTCCCGAACCGCTCGTTTTTCAACCTGGGTGATCCCCGAAGGCACTGCGATAATAATGCGCGGGCGCACCAGGGTTCTTCGATTATGAATCTTTTGAATAAAGTGCCGGAGCATGGCTTCGGTGACTTCAAAATCGGCAATGACCCCGTCGCGCATCGGGCGAATTGCAACGATACTGCCGGGAGTCCGCCCCAGCATATGCTTTGCTTCGTGCCCCACTGCCAGGACCCGGTTTTTGGAGCGGTTCTCCAGGGTCACCGCTACGACTGAAGGTTCGTTTAAAACAATCCCCTTGCCTTTAACATAGACAAGGGTGTTGGCGGTCCCAAGGTCGATCGCCAGATCACTGGAAAATAAACCGAATATACGATTAAGAAATAAACTCATATCACCTCAATTCCGCATTTTTTAAAGTCTTAAGCCATAGTGAGGAATAAACCGACTCCTTATTATACATGAATTCCGCATGCTTCGCTACCAAAATTGTACTGTTTTTACAAGAAAATTTGTCGGTAACCCTGAGCAGAAACGTATGAGCCAGGTTCCGCGCAAATCCTTATAATAACAAACTCAAGTTTGGCACCTGTAATTTGTAATCGATCCAGTGTGTATGGCGTATTAGATATAAAATAACATGTGAATTGGGTCGGTCTGTGGTTTTGTCCGGCAACTGCAGAATACCGCCTCGGCAGTTATGGCACTTTCATAGAGATTGTTCAGGCCAGCAATTTTTCCATAACAGCATCATGAATTTTCGGACGGAAGATTTTTATTGCGTCGTTATCCTGCGTGGGGTGAACCCGGTTGGTCAGCAGAATCACCGTGATATCCCTTTCAAGATCCACCCAGAATGAGGTGCCGGTAAATCCAAGATGGCCCGCACTGTGTTTGGAAAAATATTGACCGCAACTGGAATCTTGCAGTGACGGTGCATCAAATCCGAGCGGCCTTGAGGTATTCTTTTCCCATTGTAAAAAGATCCGCAGCAGATCCGCAGGAAAAAGTGGGTCTGAAGCACGACCATAAAATGCGGACAAAAGCGCCTCGATCAGGACGTAAACGCCTTCGGCATTACCGAACAGTCCGGCATGCCCTGCTATTCCTCCAACAGCATATGCATTGTCGTCATGCACAACACCTTCTATAAGAACCTGGCGCCACGGGCAAATTGCGGTTGCCGCAATCCTTTCAAAATGAACCGGATCCGTCAGATCAACGAAACAGAGCCGGAGGCCGATTTCCCGGGTTAGTCCCAGTGGACGATAGACGGTTTCAGTCAGGAAATGATCGAGGCGTTGACCGCAAACATCTTCCACCAGTTGACCGAGAATCATAAAGCCCGGATCACTGTAAAGAACTTTCTCACCAATCGGGTGCTGCAGCGGCAACCGGACCAGGCGCTGCTTTAACGCTTCCTTTCTCTCTTCAAAGGGTAGTTTGTTGAGTTCGATATAAAAAGGAATATAGTCCGGAAGACCTGCCGTGTGCCTTAAAAGCTGACTGATTTTAATAGTTTCTTTTTCCGTATTCTTGAAGTGGACCAGAACCGATCCCAGTGACTGTTCAAGATCCAGTCGAAACTGCTGGACCAGTCTCATAATTGCCAGCGTAGTTGCCAGAGGCTTTGTCAGGGAGGCCAGATCAAAAATGGTGTCTGCAGTCACCGGCACTTTAGTAAAAATGTTGGCAACCCCATACGGCTGGAAAAATTTGATCGAACCTTTTATTGAAACCAGCAGCACCCCACCGGGGAAAACGTTGTCACGTATCGCCTGACACATTAATTCATCTACATAATCGAAGTTTATTTTCATTCCGGATTCCACCAGAATGTCAGTCGTCCGTGGTTCAAAGGGCAAATGCCTAAAATGCCTAAATTGCACTAAAATGTCTAAAATAAAATACGGTTGAGTCGGTTGTGTCAGTTGAGTCAGTTTTGCCGGTTATGAAGAATCTGAAACTTGAAACCTGGAATCATCGAACATCCAATATCGAATATCCAATATC
>DAOVBC010000066.1 GCA_030670715.1 Deltaproteobacteria bacterium
ACAGCACCATGGTGCTGGAAATTACACGGTCATTTCTGGCGGTAAAAAAACGCTGAAACAATTGCGGAAACATCGGATCGCAGAAAAACCAGAGCAGCATAAAACTAAACCAGATGCCAATCGAATACTTGCCAAGTCCCCCCGGTCTTGAAAAAAGTTCCGGATATGATGCCAGGACCTTGCGGTTGGCTTCAACAAAACCACCATGATGCCCGATGACCATAATCAAAGCCGCAAGCAGCAGCGTAAACATCACTAACCCCTGAAACAGATCTGTCCAGGCCACTGCTCTTAATCCACCGCGCAGGGTATATAACAGAATAATCACAGTTACCAGGATACAGCCATGCAGGTACGGAAGCCCGATCAGTTCTTCCAGGGCATAGCCGGCAGCCATGGGCTGTAAGGCCAGATAGGGGATGGTAAAAATGATCATCACAAGGGAAAACAAAAAGGATAAAACCGGGCTTTGATACAGCTCCTTAACCAGTTCCGGGGGGGTTACAAGGCCTTTTTTTTGGCCGACTTCCCTGACTTTGCGACCGATAATCCAGAAAGTCAAGGCCATAAATCCCGTGCCGAAGCCCATGATCGGGAAAAAGGCGTAGCCATCACGATAACCTGCCCCGGATGTGCCGAAAACCGTAAAGGCCGAGAAATTGGTGGCCACCATGGTTCCCAGCAAAATAAGCGTGCCGAGTTTACGATCCGCCAGAAAATACGTTTCGGGAGTCGATTTCCAGCGGGTTCGAGCGATAAAACCGATACACAAAACAATCAGAAAATAGGCAACAAGCACAGACACTTTAATAACCATGGGGATCTCCTTTAATAAAAAAGCCATCCCGACTAAGATCGGGATGGCTTTCGCCTGACATAACCTTATTTATACTGGTTCCAACGTATCGCTGAATTTAAATGCGAGTTACTCGTTTCTCATTAAGCTGTCAAGATGATTTTATGACCGGAAAGTGTAAATGATTGCTACACTGGGTGTTGCAAAGGGCAACATCATCCTATCTATATGAATTTATACGATTTACTGCCATTTTCTTTCGCAACGATTTATAAACTGTTGCCCGATTAATCACTTACGCCCGGGCTGGTTTCCGTGTCACCGTTGACAACAGGTGTAATAGATTAATTATTAATATAAATTACAAATAGTTATCATATATTTTCGATAAGTGGCACCTTGCTTGCAATCTACTTTGGTAACGAATTGGATCAAGACATCATTCCAGAATTGCAGGGACAAGGAGGTGATGGTGATGAAAGAACATTTTAACAGAAATCATCATAATGCTGCCGGGCCGTTCAGGTACTGCCGACTAATGCTGGCGGGTGAAGTATGTCTGCCGAAGCTGTGCCTGTTGAATTACGATTGTTCCCGCTGTGGTTTTGATCAGTGGCTGGATAATGTTGATACGGTGACGGGAATAGGCCGATCCGAAAATGGTGATACAAATTATGATCGTTATGATCGAGCGGCCTAACCAGAATATTTCATGAAATACCCAGGCTAACTTTTAAGATAACCAGGTCCGCCTGACGATTTAATGAAAGGAGGAATCGAAATGTTAACCGATACATCCATAAAGATAAAAAGGCAGAGCAAGCACAGAAAGACCGCGCGGGTGATCGGTTTCCAGGTGCTTGAAAATGAATGCATCTGGATGAAAGCCGGGGTGGTCAATTTCCGTACATGTGATCATGTCTATGACTGTAACAATTGTGCCTTTGATAAAGGCATGCGCAAAGCAATGAAAATCGGTGACCGCGGTGATTCGAGGGAAATCGCCCCAAGATGGGTCGAGTATCTCCAAAAGACCTATCACGGTGCATCCCGGCCGTGTCGCCATTCCTTAACCGGGCGCATTGATGCGCCGAAAATCTGCACCCTTAACTACGAATGCTACCATTGCCCCTTCGATCAGATGCTGGATGATGCGGATGTAGCCCGGGAGCCCGATACCCCCGCTTATCACCTGGCTTCGGGGTACAAGATGGCCGATGGCTATTATTATCACATGGGGCACAGCTGGATCCGTTTCGAGCACGGCGGACGTGTTAGAGTCGGCCTTGACGATTTCGCCGCCAGACTTTTCGGTGCCCCGGGGGCGGTAAATCTCCCGCCGCTGGGAGAGAGTCTGAAGCAGCATCATGTCGGATGGACATTTGCCCGCGAAAGTAGACAGGCGGCAATCCTGTCTCCGGCTTCCGGAACCGTTCTCGCCGTAAATCACAAAGCCCGTGAACATCCGGAGATCACCCACGAGGATCCCTACCGGGAGGGCTGGCTGATGATTCTGGAACCCGCGACCCCTAAACGAGATCTCAAAGGCCTTTACTTCGGGGAGGATAGTTTTCACTGGATGGAACAGGAGGTCCAAAAGCTCATGGGACTGCTGGGCGAGGAATATGAAAAACTGGCGGCCACCGGTGGTGAGCCGATCGGTGACGTTTACGGGAATTCCCCAGAGCTCGATTGGGACATTCTGGTACAAAAGTTTCTCGGAACCAAAAGAATTTGATTCTCTCTGCCGGGAGCATGGCACTTCATGCCGCTAAAGGATCGTCCTGCTTGCAGCAGGACTAGAGGCGCACTACGTTCAGTACCTGCGCTCCGTTTGAGGAGCGCTTCGCTCTGGACGAGCTTAGCTTGAGGCAAAAAATTTATTTTCTAATTGCCTTTTGCCTCAAGGCCGAAGGCCGATCCTCAAGAGCCCGAAGGGCTCGATCCTCAATCCGCCGCGGCGGAGATCCTCAAGGCCCATAGGGCCGCTCATTCATCAGGCTTTAGCCTGATGAAAAATCTCTCTGGAACCGGATTACTGTGTTGGGTTGTTATTGGCGTTGAAGCGCATCACGAAAATACGCCGTGCAATATCGGCAGAAAAAAAGCGGGGTTTCATCCAGTTCCTCGAGATTTCCGGAGAAATGCATCAGACATTTGTCATCATCGCAGTGCATAAGATTAAAAAGATGCCCCAGTTCATGCAGGGCGACCTTTGCCGTGCGTTCGTATACCAGAGAATCCGGCACGGAAGCACCTTTTAGATTGTTCTGCAGACGATATGTGGAGACCAGCGCCATCTTGCCCCCCTGCCGGGCTTCTCCGAAAACATGGGTGAAGATCGGAACAAAAAGGTCAACGGCCAAAACACCGATGACCTTTTCATATCCGTCAAATGATTCAGAATCTATGGTTTTTAGAATAACACCGCAATCATATTGAAAGCGATTTTCATTCAAGGCAAAATGAGGGTGTGCGACAGAGGGGAGAATTTCGGCATCGAGATTCAGATAACCGGAAATATGGGCGGCGATCACTTTGAGAAAAACCGCCGCAACATCTCCAATTGCAACAACACCAATGGGTTTCTTTTTCTGGGGCATAAATCAAATCTATTTGGGGTCAGTTCTCAGACGACCGGCGGAGCCTTTTCCAGCCCCAATCGTTTTATTTTCTTGTGCAGGGTCACCCGGTTGATGCCAAGAATAGCGGAAGATCGGGTTATATTCCAGTCGTTTTCATCCAGCACTTTCAGGATTTGAAATATTTCCATGTCACGTAATGTCTGTGATTCGGCGACCGGGGCGGAGGAAGGTTTCAGGAATGCGAAATCAGTTGCCCCCAGTGTCCGGGAACCGGACAGAACCACCGCTCTTTCAATTGCGTTTTCCAGCTCACGGACATTGCCCGGCCAGCTATACTGCCTTAGAAGCTGCATCGTTTCCGGTGAGATGCGATCGACCCGCTTGGACATTTCCTGACTGTATTTTTTCAGGAAATGGTCGATTAACAGCGGGATATCCTCCTTTCGCGCCCGTAAAGGCGGGATGGGGATTTGAATGACGTTGATGCGGTAGAAAAAATCCTCCCGAAAAGATCCGTCTGCAATGGCAGCCTCAAGATTTTGCCGGGTGGCCGAGATGAGACGAAAGTCCACGTCGATGGGGTCTCTGCTGCCCAGCCGGGTGATTTTTTTCTCTTCCAGTACGCGCAATAAATCGACCTGCATCTTGGCGCTGATTTCGCCGATCTCATCCAAAAACAGCGTGCCGCCGGATACGACCTCCAAAAATCCCTTACTTGAGCGGGTGGCCCCGGTAAACGCCCCTTTCTGATGACCGAAAAGTTCGCTTTCCAGCAGTGAATCCGGTACGGCGCCGCAGTTGATGGCAATAAACGGGAAATGCGCCCGGGAACTTTTGGCATGAATGGCTTTGGCAACCAGTTCCTTGCCGGTACCGGTTTCGCCTGTCAACAGGATAGAGGAGTCGCTTTTGGCCACCTCCGGGATCAGTTTGAAAATTTCCTCCATCGATTCGGCCTGGCCGATGATATTGTCGAAACGGGTGATTTTTTCCAGGCACCCTTTCAGGTAGTTGTATTCCGAGGTCAGTTTCTTCTGCTGATTTATTTTTTCCAGGACCAGCGAAAGCTGCTCCGGTTTAAACGGTTTGAGCAAATAGTCGCTCGCGCCCGCCTTCATGGCTTTGACGGATGACTCGATGGATCCGTAGGCAGTAATAATGACAACAATTGTGTCAGGGTAGCCCGTCTTTACTTTTTCAAGCAGCTCGATTCCGTCCATACCGGGCATTTTGATATCCACAAAGAGAATGTCGTAGGGAAATTTTTCGATCTTTTCCAACGCCTCAAAACCGGATGCAGCCGTAGCCACGGAGTGTCCGTCTTTTTCGAACCAGTGTAAAAAGGATTCTCGAACAATCATTTCATCATCGACAATCATGATTCGCAGCTTTTCAGCCATAACAATCCTCCCATGGGTTGTTATTACTTAGTAGAATGCTTTGTTTCCTAAGCAGGTTTGAGAAATCTGTCTCTATGTCAAATCAGCACCGTCTCTATTCTTTATTATAGCTTCGCAGGCAACGTCAGTGTAAATGTAGTTCCCTGTCCCGGTGTGCTCTGTACATTAATCTTGCCGCCGTGGTTTTTTACAACACCGTACACAATCGACAGCCCCAGTCCTGTTCCTTCCCCCTCCGGTTTGGTGGTGAAAAATGGGTCGTACAGGTGATCCACATTTTCCCCGGGGATACCGCAACCGGTGTCTTGAATCTCTACCTGAAAGCGCTTCTTGTTTTTATCCAGTCGAGACTTTACCTGAAGCTTGCCGCCTTCCGGCATCGCTTCGATGGCATTAAAAATCAGGTTGAGCACGCACTGCTGAAGGCGGTTGGTGTCTCCTCTGACCATAAGCATTTCCGGGGCCAGCTCCACTGTGAGCTGAATATTCTGAAGCTCTATCTTGTGACGTGTTAAAGAAATAACGGCGGTGATAACATCGTTCATATCGACATCGGTGAATCCCAGCGGAGTTTCACGGGAAAATGAAAGCAGGCCGGAGACGATGTTGCCGCAGCGATCAAGTTCCGTTGACATCATTGCCAGGTACTGTTTGAATTTTTCTACGTCTTCGGCGTGGAGCGTATTGTTCGCCAGCATTTCCTGCATGAGATGGCTGAACGTCAGCAGCCCCTGAATAGGATTGTTGATTTCGTGCACACAGCTGGCCACAAGTTTCCCCAGAGAAATCATTCGATCCTCCTGAACCATCCGGTTGAGATCCGCCTTAATTTTCTCGAGCCGTGCCGCCCAGCGGGTTGATATTTCCTCGGTGACATCCCGCCAAATTTCTATGATTCGAATGATTTCACCATGTTGATCTTTGAGTGGATAGGTAACAATATTGCCGTAGCTCGAGTCTTCCTTCGGTCCGGCGAATTCATGGATAACGTGGGCGGATTTGCCGGTTTTCATGGTTTCCACCATCGGACATTTCAGGGTCGGTATGGCAATAGCGCAGGGGGCACTCAAACCATAGTAAGTCTCATAACAATAAGACCCGATAACATCGGTTTTTGTTTTGTTAACCATATTTAAATATGCCTCATTTGCTTCAGCGATCGTAAAATCGGTGTTTAACACCGCAATGGCGGCGTTGCTTTGCTGGATCAGAAAATCGGATGACATCTTTTCAAGGATCACCTGGTGCTCGGCCTCTTTTAACCGCTGGTTGATGCTGAACAGGGTTCTCAGCAGTTTGCCGATATTGTGCTCCACCACACCCACACCTTTCGGCCGGAGTTTAATAAGATCAAGCAGCACGTCCCGGCTGTTCGTCAATTCAATGATACCGTCCAGGTCTTTAATTTTAAAAAAATCCCGAAAGTCATCTGTGGTGTATATTCCCATCTCCTGTGCCATCTGCAGTCCTTCCGCCTGGGGATCGATATCGCACACACCGACAAGTTCGATGTTCAGCAAAGGAAAAGATTCACTCTTGATGAGTTCCAGGAAAAATTTGCAGGTCCGTCCACCGCCGACAATTGCCAGTGTAAATGGCAATTTGTCGGAATGGCGTTCACTTATTTCGGAAAGCATGACGGCATTCTCCATTAAGTAGGGGACAGGGGTTGGTTTTGTTCTCAAAGGAAATACTCATGATTTCCCGTGTAAAGTGCCGGTTCGAGCCGTCATCCCGGATAAATGGAGCGCGGGGCAGCTATAATGTGATGAAGACTGAAGACCGGTCTGATCGAGACAGTGAAGCAGAGATGGTCCGATATAATCTTGTGTATGCATTAGAAAAATAGACAAAAATCTTCACCGAGTCAAGGGATTGCTGCCCATTGGCGGCATATTTTTAGCAGATGTTGCATTTTTGGTGTGCAACATTATTGCAACAGCAATTCTGATCGTATTTATAATAGATTCAACTAGAATTTAGAGTTGGATGTTGCATTAAATGCAACATCCTTTATCCTGCCAGGAACCGAGCTGCCGCAACCCATACATTAAGTAACTGAAATTACGTTTAAATTTTAATCTTGTTACCCTGGCACGCTTCCTGCTTTTAGGACCACAGAACGATTCTTTTTGAACGCTCACCTGATTTTTTACAGGCCTGATTCATCTATTAAAGTGTTTTCGGTTTTTGCATGAAATGTTCAAGCTTATGTCACCCGAGAGTAAATGGAGGTTTCCGTGAACCAGGGGATGGAGAGAAAAAAGATTTTCGTCATGGATGATGAGCCGGAAATGCGAATTTTCCTGCTCAATCTTCTGGACACCGGCGGTTTTGAACCGGTCCTCGTCGAAAGCGGAGCTGCGGGACTGCAGCGCGTCACAGAGGAAAAACCGGCGCTCATTATTCTCAACATACTCAAATATCGTGACAGTAACACATTGCTGTACCGGGATCTTAAGCTTGATGAAAAACTGAAAAAAATCCCGGTCATCATGCTCTCAAACGTCGATCAAAAAACGTTCTACCACTGCCAGAAATTTAAGAACAGACCTCCCGGCCACGGAATCCCCGAGCCGGACGCCTACTTTGTAAAACCAGTTGAAGCTGATGAACTGCTTCAACTGGTTCACATGCTCACTCGAACCAGCAAGGCGAATGCTGCCGAGGAGGTCGTATAATGCGAATTTGTCGGCACGGGTTTTTAAAATACACAGGAAAATTCCTCCCTGCGGTGTGCATGACGGTCGATCCTCCTGATCTGTTCATTTTCTCAGGACTGAGTAAAGCATACAAAAGGAGCCATCTATGCCTGTAAAAATTGGTTTTTACATCTGCCACTGCGGCATTAACATCGCCCACAAGGTCCGGGTGGAAGAGGTGTCAAACTTTGCCAGGGAGATGAAGAATGTAGTAGTGGCGCGGGACTATAAATTCATGTGTTCCGATCCGGGGCAGGCGATGATAGAAGACGACATTCGGGATTTCGGTCTGACGCGTGTCGTCGTAGCTTCCTGCTCGCCACGACTGCACGGCAAAACATTCATGGGGGCCTGCCAGCGGGCCGGATTAAATCCGTATTTTTTCCAGATGGCTTCGGTGCGGGAACAGGTGTCGTGGGTAACCGAAGACGAAGGCGAAGCAACGGACAAGGCCAAGAGTTTATCGGCTGCAGCTATTAATCGGGTTAATTATCATGAAAGCCTTGAAGCCCGTGAGGCAGAAGTCAATCCCGACATGCTGGTTGTCGGCGGCGGAATTGCCGGCATGCAGGCCTCCCTGGATATCGGCGATGCCGGTCACAAAGTTTACCTGGTGGAAAAAGGCACCACCATTGGGGGCCATATGCTGCAGTTTGACAAAACCTTTCCGACCCTTGACTGCGCGGCGTGCATCGGCACCCCCAAGATGGTGGAAGTAGCACAGAATTCGAATATTGAGCTGTTCTCATACAGCGAGGTAACAGAGGTTTCCGGTTTTATAGGCAACTTCACGGTTACGATCAAACGCAAACCGGGCTATGTGAAAGAAGGCGTTTGTACCGGTTGCGGGGAATGCACCAGCGTCTGCCCGGTGTCGGTTCCAAGTGAATGGGATGCCGGGATTGGCGATAGAAAAGCGATTGGGAGAGCCTTTCCACAGGCGATCCCGATTACCTTTAATATCGAGAAAAAAGATCGCGCGCCCTGTGTAACAACGTGTCCGGCCGGAATTAATGTCCAGGGTTACGTGCAGCTCATCGGCCAGGGAAAATACAAAGAGGCCGTTGAGCTGATCATGGAGCGGCTTCCCCTGCCGGGGGTGCTGGGGCGTGTCTGCCCTCATCCCTGCGAATCCCTGTGCCGAAGGGCAGATGTGGATTCACCCATCGCCATCCGGGATTTAAAGCGCTTCGCTGCCGATCAGGTGGATTTTTCCGATCTTCCATTACCGCAGATCGAAGAGCGCCCCGAAAAAATAGCGGTGGTCGGGTCGGGCCCTGCCGGGCTGACCGTTGCATACTACCTCAGATTAAAAGGTTACCGGATAACCATCTTTGAAGCCCTAGATGTGCTCGGGGGCATGCTCAGGGTCGGTATACCGGATTACCGTCTGCCGTCCGGAATTCTGGATCAGGAGATTGACCATATTTTACGTCTGGGCATTGACACCCGAACCGGAAAACGACTCGGTCGCGATTTCACACTGAATGACTTGAAAGAAGAAGGATTCAAGGCCGTATTCCTTGCCATCGGTGCCCACAGCGGGCTGGATACAAATATTCCCGGAGAAGGTGACTTTGAGGGCGTGATCAACGCGGTGGAATTCCTGCGGGTTGCCAATCTGGGAGACAGCCGGAAACCGGGTAAAGAAGTTGTGGTCATCGGCGGCGGCAATGTCGCTGTCGATGCCGCCAGAGTTGCCCTGCGGCTGGGCAGCGAATCGGTGACGGTTGTCTACCGGCGAAGCCGCAAAGAAATGCCGGCTTACGAAGAGGAGATCGAAGATGCCCTGGCTGAGGGAATCAAGATGCACTACCTTACCGCCCCCTCCCGGATTATCGGCGAAGGCGGCAGGGTTACCGGATTTGAGTGTCTCAAAACCGAACTCGGACCGCCTGATGCCAGCGGTCGGCGTCGGCCCGTACCGGTGAAGGGGTCCGAATTTATTATCCCGTGCGATGCAGTCATCCCGGCCATCGGCCAGAGGGTCGATGCAGGATGGGCAACCGGGGATGCGGCACCGGAGCTGACGCGTCGCAATACTTTTGCTGTCAACCCCCATACGATGCAGACTTCCGTACCCCACATCTTTGCCGCCGGTGATGCGGTAACCGGTCCGGCATCGGTCATCGAAGCGGTGGCTGCCGGACACAAGGCAGTGGAGGGGATTCAGCGTTTTATCGGGGGCGAAGACCTGGATGAGTATGCCGCTGAAATGGCGGCGCAG
>DAOVBC010000209.1 GCA_030670715.1 Deltaproteobacteria bacterium
GTGGCTGGCCAAGGCCGAACTTTTCAAGATTCCCCTGTTCGGCCGGGGGATGCGCGGATGCGGTTATATCAGCATTGATCGCTCCGATCGTGAAGCCGCTATTGAAAGTCTTAACACTGCGGCCCGTATAATCAAAAACGGAACTTCGGTGTTGATTTTCCCGGAAGGTACCCGAAGCATGGACGGGAAAATCAAATCGTTTAAAAAAGGCGGGTTTGTTCTGACGGTGGATGCCGCTGTTCCGATTATACCCATGTTGATTCACGGGACCTGGTCGATCATGCCGAAAAAAAGGCTCCTGATCACCCCCCGTCCTGTTACTCTGGAAATTCTACCGCCGGTTGACACTTCGGTTTACAGTCGAGAAACCAAAGATGATCTGATGGAAACCATCAAAAAAGTAATGTGTGAAACTCTCGAAAAATTGGAAGGGGATCGGACGTGCAGCTAAAAATGATTCCGCTGGGCGGTCTGGGTGAGATCGGTCTTAACATGATGGTGTTCGAATACGGCTCAATCATGTTTGTCGTGGATGCAGGTCTGATGTTCCCTGAAGATTATATGCTGGGCGTTGATTTTGTCATACCTGATATGGATTATATCAAGAAAAACAGGTCCCAGGTTTCGGGTATCGTACTGACCCATGCCCATGAGGATCATATCGGCGCCCTGCCTTTTTTGCTGAAGGAGGTTGATGCACCGGTTTTCGGAACCCCTTTTACACTCGGTCTTGTCCGTCACAAGCTAAAAGAGTATGACCAGCTGTCATCCAACCGGCTGCATGAAATTAATCCGGGTGAACGACTCAAACTCGGCCCCTTTGAGCTTGAATTTATTCAGGTCGGCCACAGTGTGGTTGGCGGGGTCGGTATTGCGATAAACACGCCCCTCGGGCTGATCGTGCACACGGGTGATTTTAAAATCAGTCATTCGCTTGGCAACGGGCAGGTTACGGACGTAAACAGGTTTGCCCGGTGCGGGGAGAAAGGGGTGCTGGCGCTGCTGTCGGATTCGACCAATGTCGAAAAAGAGGGTTACACCATATCTGCCGGGGAAATCAGCGAAAAACTATCCAGGATCACCGATAAAAGCAAGGGCCGCGTTATTATCGCACTTTTCGCTTCAAACATTACCCGCATTCAGCAGGTGGTGAACATTGCCCGAAAACGCGGGAAAAAAATAATAATTAACGGCCGCAGCATTGAAGTTGCCGTGAATATCGCCAAGGAACTGGGATATATCGATATCCCGGCGGGAATTGAGATTGATATTGATCAAATCGATCAATATTCGGATGATGAGATTGTTATGGTTACCACCGGCAGTCAGGGAGAACCGATGTCGGCCCTGGCCCGTATGGCTGCCGGTACCCATAAGCGTATAAAAATCAAGGAAAACGATACCGTTGTTCTTTCATCAAAGTTCATACCCGGCAACGAAAAATCGATCGCCAACATCATCAATAAACTTTATAAGAAGGGTGCCGACGTGATCTATGAAAAAATCTCAGAGATTCACGTGTCGGGTCATGGATTCCGGGAAGAACTGAAGTTGATGATCAACCTGACCCGCCCGAAATACTTCATTCCGGTTCACGGAGAATACCGGCACCTGACACTGCATGCGAAGCTGGCGCAGCAGGTCGGTATTGCACCGGACAGGGTGCTGCTTGCTGAAAATGGCCAGATCATTGAATTCGATAAAAATGGCGGGAGCGTTAAAGATAAAGTTGCCACCGGACGTATACTGATTGATGGGAAAGGCGTCGGCGACGTCGGCCGGAGCGTTTTAAAAGAAAGGCGTATTCTTTCAGAGGAAGGTCTCGTTGTCGTTAACCTGGCGTTTGACGAAGAAACCGGTATCGTGGTGTACGGACCTGAAATTGATTCCCGCGGCTTTGTCTTTGAAACTGAAACCGGGCACCTTCTCGAAGATGCGCAATGCGTCGTTCTTGAGATTGTCGAGGATGTGGGTCCGGAAGTCCCCAACCGGATTAAGGTTATTCGTTCACGGCTGCAATCGGCGCTCAGACAATATTTTTATTTCACCATCGGGCGCAAGCCGGTGATATTGCCTTTTATTATGGAAGTATAAAAATCGTTGAGTCGGTTTGGCCGGTTGAGTCCGTTGAGACCGTTAAGAAAGTATGCCAGCCCACCGGTTAGTATTTTTCGACAATACTTTAATACTCGACAATGTGCTGCTAAAGTTTTACAGTGAATTGATTTGTGCCGGACCGACTGTCTTTCTGCTCTACACGCAAAAAATTTAGGGATTTAAGGACTGATAAATATTTTCATAGATCTGAAACGCATTCGGCCTTGTAAACGGACTTAACCGGCCTAACCGACTCAACGGACTCAACCGGTGAACCAGCGGCACACTGCCTGAACATTAACATCTGAGCATTACATTTTCACACCACCAGAGGTTTAAACCCTATCCATGCGCAAAGAAATCGTCGGCATATTATTGTTTTTTCTTGTTATTTTTACCTTGATCAGCCTTCTGTCATTCAGTCCTGCTGATCCATCCATCCACAATGCCAGGGCTGTCGGCTCGATTCATAATTTCTTCGGTATACTGGGTGCCCACCTGTCCGGCTTGCTCATCGGCTTGTTTGGCATCGGTGCCTTCTGGATTCCGGTACTGCTTCTTCTGTCGAGCATTCAAATTCTTGGGGGGCAATCACGCAAAGCGATTGCCGCCACCGCCGTAGGGGGCCTGCTGCTTGTTATCACGACGGGGAGTCTGCTTGCGCTGCAGAAACATCATTATATACTATTCGACAGCAGTTTTTCGGCCGGCGGCATCATCGGAGTTCCGTTAAAGTCATTTCTGGTTGTCTATTCAAATCCCACCGGCGCAGTGATTATTCTGGTTCTCATCTGGCTGATCGGCTTCATCATGGCCACCGGGTTTTCTCTGTTTTCTTTTTTGAAACGCAGCTGGACATTTGTCCTTAACAGCGTCGACCGGCTTACGACCATATATCTGAAATACAAGGAGAGAAGGCAAAAGACCAAAAAGCGTTCAATGATGATGAAAGAAAAACCGGTCAAAAAGGAAAAGCCGGTTAAAATCAAGTCCACCGGTAAACCGCCGATAAAACCCGCACCGAGGCCCAAACAGGAAGTATTCGAGTTTATGCGTTCCAAATTCGGGTTCCAGCTTCCGTCGGTTAACTTTCTTGAAGATCCGGAGGGCCGACCGGTATCGGCGGATGACGAAAATTTGAGAATGCAGTCCAAGCTGCTGGAAAAGAAACTGGAGGACTTCGGGGTGAGGGGAAAGGTCGTTGCCGTGTCCCCGGGCCCGGTTGTTACCACCTTTGAATATGAACCCGCTTCCGGTGTTAAAATCAACAAGATTTTGAATCTGACCGATGACCTGGCCCTTGCGCTTCGGGCAACCAGCATTCGGATCGTGGCACCGATTCCGGGAAAAGCGGTGATCGGGATCGAGGTCCCCAATGCGGTGCGGGAGATGGTCAGATTTAAGGAGGTCGTGGTTTCCGGTCGTTTCGAAAAATCAAAATCGAAACTGACCATCTGCCTGGGCAAGGACATTGTGGGCAATTCTGTCGTGGCGGAGCTGGACAAAATGCCGCATTTGTTGATTGCCGGTGCCACCGGTGCCGGTAAAAGCGTGGCACTAAATACCATGATATGCAGCCTGCTGTACAAGTCGAATCCCGATGAAGTCAAGCTCATCATGGTCGACCCTAAACGGATTGAGCTGTCAAATTATGACGGAATTCCGCATCTGATCACTCCGGTGGTGACAAATGTCAAAAAAGCAACCAATGCCCTGTTCTGGGCCGTGCGGGAGATGGAACAAAGGTATGAACTGCTTTCTGAAAAAAGCGCCCGGAACATCACCCAGTACAACCGTAAAATCGATCAGGAAAGTAAAAAGACAGAAGACAACGGCCACGACAAACTGCCTTTTATTGTTATCGTTATCGACGAACTGGCTGATTTAATGATGGCCGCCTCACGGGATGTAGAGGTTGCACTGACGCGCCTGGCCCAGATGGCGAGAGCCGCAGGCATACATTTGATCATCGCCACCCAGAGGCCTTCCGTGGATGTGCTGACCGGCATCATCAAAGCCAACTTCCCGACCCGACTTTCCTTCCAGGTTTCGTCCAAGACCGATTCCAGGACCATCATTGACACCAATGGGGCGGAGAACCTCCTGGGCAACGGTGACATGCTCTTTATGCCGCCGGGTGCGGCCAAACTGCAGCGTATCCACGGTGCATACATATCCGAGACCGAACTGACCCGGATTATAGAATTTTTAAAACGCCAGAAAAAGCCCGATTACGATGAGCAGGTTACGGCGGTCACCGCTGTTGAGGTCGCTGAGTCTGAAGAAGACTACGATGAAAAATATGATGAAGCCGTAGCGCTGATAACCAAGACCCGCCAGGCATCGATTTCGATGATTCAGCGTCATCTGCGGATCGGGTATAACCGCGCGGCACGAATTATTGAAACGATGGAGAGAGAAGGGATTGTCGGGCCGGCGGACGGCAGCAAGCCGCGGGAGGTGTTAGTTAGTTCTTATGACAAGATGCCGTGAGGAATTAGGGTTCAAGGTTCAAAGGGCAAATGCCTAAAATGCCTAAATTGCACTAAAATGCCTAAAATGAAAAACGGTTGAGTCGGTTGTGTCAGTTGAGTCGGTTGGGCCGGTTGTGTCAGTTGAGTCAGTTTGGTCGGTTGAGCCGGTTGAGTCGGTTGAGTCAGTTTTATCGGTTATGAAGAACCTAACTCGCAACTCGAAACTCGTAACCCGAAACCCAACAAACCTTTAGCCCGTTAAATTTTTCGAAGAAAAGGAGCGAAGCGAATTTAACTGGGCCAACAAACACAACGAACTCAACGAACTCAACGAACTCAATGAACTCAAGAAACCCAATAAACTCGACAAACCCAACAAACAAGGCAAACCGCAAAGTTCTTCATCCCAGTCATATATGCTACCGGAACTACATCTATTAAAACGAATTAAGGGTTTCCTCGACGAAGAG
>DAOVBC010000102.1 GCA_030670715.1 Deltaproteobacteria bacterium
TCGGTTCAATGGGACCGCGCGCTTAAAGGAGAAAGCGGCATTGACGAGCTGACCCGCTTCGCCCTGACGGATGATTTTCCGGTAAAGATCGCCGGCGAGGTCGATGATATCGATACGGATCCCTTCCCCTTTTTAAGCCCCCGCAGTCTGGCCCTATGGCCCTCTCCGATTTACAAGTACGCCATGCTGGTGGTCCATCGTGCCCTGGAAAGAAGCGGGATTGAAATAACACCGGAACTGTCGCCACGGGTGGCGGTCACGTTCAGCTCGGCGGTTGGTGGACAGGATGCGGTTCTCAATGCGGATCGACGCATGATCGCCGAAAAAAAACTGCCGCCGCCCTATGCCAATCCCAACTCCTGCATCAACATGGTGGGGGGGAAAATATCCATCTTAACCCGTGCCACCGGTCCTATTACCGCTGTCATCTCCGCCTGCGCCACCGGGGTGACGTCGATGATTATCGGGGCCATGCTGCTCGAACAGGGCAGAGCCGATGTGGCCATTTGCGGTGCCGTGGATTTTGCCCTGGTGGAACCCATCGTTGCGGGTTTTTACACTATGAACGGCGCATACAGCCCCAAACCCGGTCAGGAGGATGAGCCTCCCCGGCGAGCCAGCAGGCCGTTTTCGATCGATAGAAGGGGTTTTGTGATTTCAGAGGGAGCCGGCGCCATTATCATTGCCACAGAAGAATTTGCCCGTGCCCAAGGATTGAGTTATCAGATCGAAATTGCCGGCTGGAGCATGACCTCCGATGCGCATCATTTCGTGGCACCGCACCTGGAAACCGTTACCCGGTGTATCGCCGAGAGTATTGACAATGCGGGGGTACTGTCGCATGATATTGACGTGGTAAATGCCCATGCCGCTTCCACAAAAGTTGGCGATCAGGTGGAATACCATGCCCTGAAGGCGGTCTTCGGCGATTCAGTGCCGCCGGTTACTGCCAATAAATCTCTCATCGGGCATGCGATGGGGGCATCGAGTGCCATCGAATCCATCCTGGCAATGGAAGGGATGCTCGGCGGCGGCGTTCCGCCAACCATCAATTATACGCCGGACCCGGAGCTGGTTCTGGACTGTGTGCAGGAAGGGGCACGGAAACTCGACCAAGAATTTGTGTTGAAAAACGCATTCGGATTTGGCGGCTGCAATTCGTGTGTCGTTTTCCGCCGAGTGAGCTAAGTACTCTAATTCTTAATTACAGTGACGTATTATTGGAAATTTTTTTCACCACAGAGACCACTGAGCGCACAGAGAAAAGATTAAATATTATTTTATTCGCCTCTGCGATCTCTGCGTGCTCTGTGGTGAAGCTGTATTTTGATCAACATTTATGATTTCATCATCTAATACGGCATAGTACTTGCGAATGCATGAACTAAAATGGACGAGCCGAAACCTTAAAATGACAACATCGTGATAACGAACATTTATACCGCTTTCCATAATTATGTTCCGAAATACGGAATTGCGGTATAAGTGGTTGTAGAAAAAAACGTTAGAATACCGGAACGTTTTTTTGACAACCACTATATGCCCCGAAGGGCAAGATACTTGCTCTTTGATACTGGATACTTGATGCTGGATAAAATAAGGATAGCATCCCTTTTAAATCGAGTATCCAGTAACCAGTATCGAGTATCTGATTCATAAGGGCAACTTAGGGCGTTGCCCGCATGTTTCCCACAAAATGCATAAACAGTATAAAAGATACCTTAAGCAACTGACGGATGAAAGCACCTCAAAATAGACGCGTGTTTGTGGTCGGTTACGGCGCTGCCACGCCGCTCGGAAAGACGTTTGAGAAAACGTGGGAGCGTGCCGTAAAAGGTGAAGCCGGATTTCGAAAAGTAACCCGCTGCGAAACAAACTCACGCGCCGATATCGTCGGTGAAATCCCGGATTGGGATCCCATGACTCTGGACTTCATGGACCCCAAAGAAGCCTACAATTGGAACGCCGACTATGTGTTTCTAACCATGGCGACCTGCAAAGAGGCGTTGATCAATGCCGGTCTGGAAATCGATGCCGAGACCGGTCCCCGGACCGCCTGCCTGATCGGATCGGCCCTGAACGGAACCGATTCCTATCGCATCGCCATGGACAACTATGTCAACCGGGGACCGTACAAAGTCAGTCCTTATCTGCTGCCCAATTTGTGCGCCAACCTGCCCTCCGGCAAGGCCGGTATGCTGCTGGGGTTTACCGGTCCGATTTTTTCGCCCCAGGGCGCCTGCGCATCCGGCAATCATGCCATCGGTATCGGTGCCCGCATGATACGCGACGGTGATTGCGACTTTGTTCTGGCCGGCGGTGTGGATTCCTGCCTGATCCCCGAGATTATACAGGGTTTTGCCAACATGCTGGCCACCATCAGGGTCGGCCCCAATGACCGCGCATACAATGATCCGACCCAGGCTTCCAGGCCTTTCAGCATCGATCGCAAGGGAATTGTTCTGTCCGAAGGCGGCGGTGTCGTTGTACTGGCCGCTGAAGAAATGCTGTCGACCTACGGCTTTACCGCCAAAGCGGAAGTCATGGGAATCGGCTGGACATCGGACGCCCATCATTTCACACTGCCCAATCATGAAACGATTATCCGCGCGATTCTCGAAGCCGTTGAAGATGCCGGATTGCAGCCGCAAGATATTCAGTACGTGAATGCCCACGGCACATCCACGCCCAAAGGCGATAAAATTGAAATTGAGTGTTTACGCCAAATCTTCGGCAAAGCTCTGGAGAATATTCCCGTATCCTCCAACAAATCTCAAATCGGGCATACTCTCGGCGCTTCGGCCGCCATCGAAGCAGCCCTGGGGATTGAAGCCATGCACCGGGGCCTGATACTCCCTACTGTTAATCACATACCTGATCCGGAACTGTCTGATGTTGATGTCGTTCCCAATGAAACCCGCAGCCATACCTATGAGTTTTTTCTTTCCAATGCATTCGGTTTCGGCGGAACAAACTGCTGTGTTGTTTTTAGAGGGGTATGAGATGCGACCGAAACCGTTTGTACCGGAGGTGCTGGACGGCGACAGGCCATATGTAAGAGATACAGTCGGCGGACGGGTCTGGCACCGGGTTAAAAGCCGTATCCTTTATGCGGATACCGATCGTTCCCAGGTTGTTTATCATGGCAATTACCTGCGTTTTTTTGAACTCGGTCGGGCAACGCTGATGCGCGATGCGGCCTATCCGTATCGTGAGGTGGAAGAAAGCGGCTACATCTACCCCATTATCAAGGTCGGCATCAGTTATTATGCGCCCCTGTATTACGATGACCCCCTGTGGGTTTACACCCATCCGGCGCAGTTGGAACGCGTCCGTCTCCAGTTTGACTACATCATTACCCATCGGGATACAAATGACATGATCTGCAAGGGATTCACCCGGCACTGCGCCACCAATTCCTCGGGAACACCCGTCGGCGTTGACGATAAAACACTGCAGCTATGGAAGATCTTCCCCCGGTGACAAAAAAAGAGCGGCTGCCGGTTGAGATAACCATCCGGCCCTATATGCTGGATCACCGCTTCGACGGCAGGGCCGTACTTCCGGCCGTTGAAGCCTTACAGCTGCTGGCCGATTCTTCCCGAAAACACCTGCCGGAAATTGATCTTTCATATATCGCCAATGCCGCTTTCAGCAAGTTTCTCTACCTCGAACAGATCACTGATCAAACGGTTACAGAAATATTCAATGAAATCGATATTGGTGACAATGACTGCATCACTGCAAGACTGCTCACCAGAAATCGGTTAAAAAAATCCACCATGACCCGCCTGAAGGAGCACGTGACGCTTCAAATTCCCGGCAGTCCTGCCGATCTTCCGCGCCTGCCGTTCAGCGTCGCCTCGGTGCTGGAGAGAGATTGTTTTGAGGTATCTTCGGATAAGCTTTACCGGGACCTTGTCCCCTTCGAGCCGGCGTATCAAAATATTCAAGGCACCGTGATCCTTGCCGAGGACGGCGCCGTCGCCACTGTCAGCAGTTCGTCTACGGCAGTATCGCTGGAGCCGATGGGTTCGCCGTTTCCGCTCGACGCGGCTTTCCACACCGCCTGCGCCTGGGGTCAGCGGTTTGCACCCATTGTCGGTTTTCCGGTGGGCTTTGACCAACGGATCATATTCAAACCGACGCTGTCCGATAGAAACTATATTTGCCGGGTTTTCCCACTGCGGCGTGATGCCCATCCTGTCGTGCTGTTCTTCGATATTTGGCTCTATGATCAAGACGGTAATCCCTGTGAAACAGTCCGTGGCCTGCAGATGAGGGATGTCAGCGGGGGAAGGTTCAAACCGCCGCAGTGGGTCAAAGCAGGACTATAGGTACCAATAACCCGGATTGCGGCAAATATCTGATCCTGCATCCACAGTACCTTTTAAAAAAAACCATCAAGTGTGGATCTCACAATAATTTCTAGATAGGAGGTTGAACATGTCATACAAAAACATAATCTATGAACTGGAGAATGGGATTGCAACGATCACTTTTAACCGACCAAAAGCCTTAAATGCTTTAAACACGACTTTGCTCAAGGAATTAAAAACCGCGCTGAATCAAATTGCCGCAGACGAGGATGTCCGGGTGGTGATACTCACCGGTGCCGGGGACAAAGCTTTTGTAGCCGGGGCCGACATTACAGAGCTGGCCAGATTGAATGCGCTGCAGGCCAAAAATTTTTCAAAAACCGGCCACACCATAATCAACAAGCTGCAGAATATTCCCATCGCCTCCATTGCGGCGGTCAACGGCTTTGCCTTGGGCGGCGGGACAGAGATTGCGATCGCCTGTGATTTTATTTATGCGTCTGAAAATGCGACGTTCGGACAGCCGGAGATCAACCTTGGTCTTATCCCCGGCTTTGGAGGAACCCAGAGGCTTCCCCGTCTTATCGGCAAAAACATGGCCAAGGAGATGATATTTACCGGTAAGATGATTTCTGCTGACGAAGCCTTGCGGATAGGACTGGTCAACAGGGTTTTATCTCCGGAAACCCTTATGGAAGAGGTTATGAAAATCGCCCGGGACATTGCTTCCAAGGGGAAAGTTGCGCTGCGGGCTGCCAAGCAAGCGATTAACGATGGCATGAACGTCGATCTTACCACAGGCTGCCACTATGAAATTGACGCGTTTGCCCTCAGCATCGCCAGTCCGGATGCAAAAGAAGGCACCACCGCCTTTCTTGAAAAGCGCAAAGCCGAGTTTAAAGGCAGTTTAAGCTGAAAGCAAAAGGCTAAACGTGTCTGATTCCGGCTTGTCCGGGTCAGGATTATGCTAGGCGAAGCAACGGACTGATCCTGCATAGAAAAAAGGATTTGCCCCTCCCCCGTCTATATCATCTTGAAATGGTTCCTTTTATGCTATAACGTAATTTTCCTGAGCCGGTGGATCCATTTTAGGTATTTCAGAGGCCGGGGAGTTTTATTTATTTGGGCGCTCCATGAATTATCAGCGCATCACCGGGCAAACTCACGCATAAGGGCTCGTAAAGAAAGAACAGAGAATGGGGCATTAAATCAAAACGTTAGGAGGGTTTCGAGCCTTTCAACATGCATGAAATATTTCAGCAACCCGCTGTTCTTTCTTAACGGTCCCTAACGCATTCAGATCCGCCTCAGGCGGACCCGGTGATGCGCTAATAACCCATTCCGCTCTAATCAAGGCTAAGCGATAGAAACTCCCCGACTCTTGAGGTATTTAGCTTTATCGACCTGTATCCGGAAAACAAAAGGCGGACCTGGATAAATGAGAATCCTGGTTGTTGAAGACGATAAAAAAATAGAACACCGCTTATCGGCAGACTTCTAATTCGAAAAGATTAACAAATGCCATTTCAAAATGTGACGCCGGACCGACTCAATCTATTTCAGCGTATCCGGTATTCGATCTTTCCCGGAACTTACAACGGTAAGATCGATCGGGAACGGTACCGGAATCTGTTCAACAGCCTGGTGTTCCACTTGCGTCCGAGAGTTGTTCCACAACGGACGCTGAGATTCACCCTTACCTGGGGTCTCGGCGGAATGGCGGCTGTGCTGGTGGGTATGCTGATCGCTACGGGCCTGATGTTGAAATTTGCCTACCAGCCGGTTCCCGACAGAGCCTATGAATCCATCCTCCATCTGCAGAACAGTGTATTTTTCGGCCAATTCATCCGCAACATTCATCACTGGAGCGGCAATACAGTGCTGCTGGTGATATTTCTTCACTTTTTACGAGTATTATTCACCGGTGCAATTCACCCGCCGCGGCAGTTCAACTGGATCATCGGGCTGACAATGTTTTTTTTGGTCCTGGGGTCAAACTTTACCGGTTATTTACTGCCGTGGGACCAGCTGGCATTCTGGGCCGTTACCATCTGCACCGGCATGCTGGAATATCTCCCCGGGATCGGGGAGTGGCTCCAAAAGTTGATCCAGGGCGGCAGCGAAATCGGACCGGCGACACTGTCCAATTTCTTTGCCATCCACACTGCCGTCATTCCTGCCTGTCTTGTTATTCTTATGCCCTTTCACTTCTGGCGGGTGCGCAAATCCGGAGGACTGGTGATCCCCCGCACGCCGGATGAAAAACCGGTCGACCGGGGCCAACTGGTGGCTACGATTCCGAACCTGATATTACGGGAACTGGTCGTTGCCGCAGCGCTGATCGCCTTCATCATGTTATTGTCCGTCATTTTTAACGCCCCCCTGGAAGCAAAGGCCAATCCGGGGCTCAGCCCGAATCCCACCAAGGCGCCCTGGTATTTTGCAGGTTTGCAGGAGATGCTGCTTCATTTTCATCCGCTGTTTGCCGTAATGATCATACCTTTTATCATAGTGGGAGCACTGGTTTTTCTTCCATACGTACGGTACGATACCGACACTGCCGGTGTGTGGTTTGCCTCCTACCGCGGTCGGCGAATGGCGATCGTTTCTGCCGCTGTTGCTATGGTCGCCACACCGCTCGGCATTATTGCCGATGAGTTCGTCATCGATTTTACCGCCTGGATGCCGGCTTTACCTGCTGCTGTCAGCAACGGGTTGCTGCCGGCTGTCCTTGTTCTGGCAGGCGTTATCGGGTTTTACTGGCTGA
Organism: Deltaproteobacteria bacterium; assembly: GCA_030670715.1. Lineage (GTDB taxonomy): Bacteria > Desulfobacterota > Desulfobacteria > Desulfobacterales > SG8-13 > DAOVBC01. The sequence goes on from DAOVBC010000102.1 coordinate 7,087, forward strand.
TGAAGAAAAAATACACCGCCACCAACAACGAAGCCATTCAGTCCGTCTTTGTTCTGTTGCTGGTTGCTTTTATTATCCTGACCATCACCTGCATCTGGTTCAGAGGAACCGGGATGGCATTAATGTGGCCGTGGGAGATGGGGGCAGCGATGCCTTGACCCTAAAATAGAAGTTTAAGCCAGTCGATTCACTGGTGGTGTTATCGTAAGTGGAGTAATGGAGTATTGGAGTGATGGAACAAAAAAGAGCGCATGGAAAAGAGAAAGCCAGATTGACTGAACCTTCCCGTCGGGGTTTCTTGACCAAGCTCTGGATCGGCCTGGGAGTTGTTGCACTTGCCGAATTTTTTGCAGTTGCATTTACTTTCCTGCGACCGGGCAAACCCAAAGCCCGCCAGGGAGATTCTGATGCAGTTGTCATCGCCGGGTCGGTTGATACCTTTGCAGCAAATTCGGTCACGGCCTTTGTCCGCGGCCGCTTTTACCTGGCACGGCTGGAAGACGGCGGCTTTCTGGCGCTGTCCCGCAAATGCACCCATCTTGGCTGCACGGTTCCGTGGGTGGAAAAAGAGGGTAAGTTTGAATGCCCC
>DAOVBC010000269.1 GCA_030670715.1 Deltaproteobacteria bacterium
GAATCAGGGTTCAGGACAAGGCGCGGGGCGGCGAAAAAGCGGAGCATACACGGGAGTATGTGAGTATTTTGAGCCGCACCGCAACGCCGTCCTGGACACTTAGACGTTTTTTTGAGATGGGTTCTAGGGGGTCAGTGGCCACAACACCGGCAGCGCCACCATCAAAACCGCCAGGATCACCAGGGTCAGCAGGCCGCCGACTTTCAGGTAATCCATAAAACGATAACCGCCGGGGCCCATCACCAGAATGTTGGCGGGGTGCGATATGGGCGTGGTAAAACTGGCCGAGGACGCCATGGCAATGGCCATCATAAAGGCATAAGGCGACAGACCCATATTCGTGGATGTGTTCAGTACGATCGGCGCCATGAGGACAACGAGGGCGGCTGTTGGTACAAAGCAGGTCGCCAGGAATGTCAGCGCAACCATACCGAACATCACCGCTCTGGGGCCGTATGGCCCCACAAACGTTACCACTCCTTCGGCAATCATTTTAGCGGCCCCGGTTTGATCCAGGGCGGTGCCCAGGGGGAGCATGCCGGCAATCAGGAAAACCGCCTTCCATTCAATATGTCGATAGGCTTCCTCCATGGTGAGGCAGCCGGATAGGACCATAAAAGCGGCACCGACCACTGCTGCAATGTATATCGGGACCCACCCCATAATAACCGGGAAGAGAACCATACCCATGATCAGGGTGGAAATTTTTATCTTTTCCAGGCGCGGTTCTTCCTGGGCCGTTTCGGTGAGGACGATGAAATCCGGTTCCCGGCCCAGCAACTGTAATTTGTCCCGCAGACCGAGTAAAAGGAGTGCATCTCCAAAGCGTAAATCCATATCCCGCAGATTGGATTGATAAGCCTTTCCGCCGCGCCACATGGCCAGTACACTCAGGCCATATTTTTCACGAAAATTGAGCTGTCGCAGCGTTTTACCGACCAGGGTCGTGTGCGGCGAAAGAATCGCTTCCACCAACCCGACTTTGCCGGAAACCAGTGTGTCCATATCCGGGCGGGTTCTTCGTTCTATCTCCAGCTCTTCAAGCCCCTGCAGGATTTCAAAATCCGACAGGCGCCCTTCAACCACGAGGCGGTCACCCGCCTGCAAAACTTCACTTGGTTCCGGCATGAGAATGGGATCGTCTCCCCGTAGAATGCCCAGTACGCGGCTGCCGAGTGCATCCCCCAGGCGGCTTTCTTTCAGTGTCTTTCCGATAAGTTCTGATTCCTGCAGCACTCGCATGACCATCAGCCGTTCGTGAAGATGGTAGACGTCGGTGAGCTCGGATCGGGGAACGTATCTGAATTTATCGAAGCCGGACAGGGTTTTAAATTCTTCCAGGTGGTCTTGGTGGCCCGCGATGAGCAACTTATCACCGTGTTCCAGCATTTCATCCTGAAGATTTGTGCGTTTTATAGTTCCGTTGCGGCGAATGGCCAGCACATTGGCTCCGAACCGTCCGCGGAAACCGATTGAATTGAGAGTCTTGCTGATAAATCGCGAATTGACCGGCAGGAGGACTTCACCGATTTTGATGTCATCCGTATAGGGGGCCTCGATATCGATTTCGTCCTCTTCGATGACAAGCTGCCGCCAGCTTTTCAATTCTTTCAAATTTTCAATCCGACCTTCGACTGTTAAGCGATCACCGACCTGCAGGGTGTCCGCCGGCCCGGGGGCCAGTATCGTTCGATCTTTTCGGGTGATGCCGATCACATTCCATCCCAGCACCGAACCCATTCGACTCGTTACCAGGGTTTTATTTACAAGGATCGATTTGCGGGGTATGCGGACATGAAACAGCCTTTCCTGCAGGTCGTACTGAGTTTTCCAGTCGCCTTCTTTACCCTTTGATGATTCCTTGGCAACATCGCGTTGCGGCAGCAGGTGGCGGCCGACCAGAGCCATAAACGCAATACCGGTGATCATAATAACCAGCCCTACCGGAGTAAAATCAAAAAAGGAAAACGATTTGAGCTCCGCATCGCGCAGAGCTTCACTGACAAGAATGTTCGGAGGGGTTCCGATCTGGGTGGTCAGACCTCCCAGAAGCGAACCGTATGCCAGCGGCATCAACAGCCTCGAGGGGGGGCTTCCGGTATGCCGGGCGATATCCATGACCACCGGGAGCATCAAAGCCGCGACGGCCACATTGTTCATGAGGGCGGACATCACGCCGGCGGTTGTCATGATGACAACGATCATTGTCGTTTCGCTTTTGCCGGCCAGCCGCAGCACAAAATGGCCGATGAGATTGGCAACCCCCGTTCGCATCAACCCGCCGCTAAGGATAAATACCGCCCATACGGTAACCACCGCCGGATTGCTGAAACCCGACAAGGCTTCGACAGGGTTGACCAGACCGGTCAACGCGACCGCTCCCAGCACCAGCAGGGCGGTGACTTCCATCGGAATCCATTCAGTGATCAGAAACACGACGGAGACAGCCAGTATGAACAAGACCATAGCGATGTCAGGGGTCATGACATTTTTCCTCTGAGTAAACTGCCACCGACATAGTCGGTAGTAGTTATTGTCTTAACCTTCAGTATTTATTATCCAGGCGATACAGCGGCTACCGCTACGGCGACGCTTCCCATAAACAGGGGCGTCAAAGCTATAAAATTCAAACAGTGGCGCATATGTATTGGGAGAAAATAAAGATGGTATGGCGTATGTCAAGTTTGGGTTATTTGAATTTTGGATATTCGAGTTGGTTCCAAATTTCGGCTTTTTATTTTTTTCATGACAGAATTTTCCCCGTCGCAACATATATTTTCAGCCCACCGTGCAGCACCGAATGTGTTTTCACAGGGATAGGGATCTCAGTCAGAAGAGATTTTCGGGGGACAATGAGAGCAAATTTCCACCCTTTATAATCGGCCTTCAGTTTTTCACATAAATGTTTAAAAAGGCTCACACTTTCCCGTGGGGTGCCTATCCTGCGACCATAGGGGGGATTAATGACCACCAGGCCGGGTCGGTCCGCAAAATCTGCGGGTGAAAGATGAAAAAAGTCCCGGTTGCAGACTTTTATGGTTTGAGACAGTTTGTGTTTTGCAGCAACGTTTTCAAGGAGGTTGCAGGCATTGCGGTCGATGTCGGAAGCAAATATGAGTGCCCGGGCAGGCTGTGTGATCGCCTTTCCGTGGTGCGATTTAAGGTATTCCCATCTTTTATAATTGATACCAAAAGCAGGCCAGCCGGTGAAGGCAAAGTTTCTGAACCAGCCGGCCGGTATGTTTTGCACCATCATGGCAGCTTCAAGTGAAAAGGTGCCGGAACCGCACATCGCATCCAGTAAAGGGTCTGAGCGCGAAAAGCCGGCAAGCATCAAAACGGCCGATGCCGTCGTTTCGCGAATGGGTGCGGTTGCAGGCTGTTTTTTTATCCCCCGTTTGTAAAGATTTTTGCCGCTGCTGTCCAGCGATACCGTAAAGTGGTCTTCCAGCGTGCGTATGAATAGTGTTTGCCGTGGGGATTGAAGGGGAATCCGGGCGTCGCCGATATTCATCTCCTCAAATCTTTGTGCAATACCGGATTTGAAACGCTGTGAAATGGCTTTGGTGTGAATGATTCTTGACCGTCTGGAAGTGACCCGAAATTCAGGTTCGCAGAAAGGTTGCAGATAGAGTTCCCAGGGAAATCCGGCAATTTTTTTCTCCAGGGTTCGAAAATTGGGAGCTCGAAACGAGTCGATCCGCATCAGTATTCTATTTGCCGTGCGAAGGTTTAGATTGGCCTGATAGCAGTCATGGATCCGGCCTTTAAATGCAACACCGCCAGGAGTAATTTTTCCATTTTGATCACTAAGGGACAGCGCCCGGAGCTCTTCAAGGCAAAGAGATTCAAAGCCAGGCATGGTAACAGCGAAAAATTCTTTGGCGCGCCCGATGACATGCCGCTTAATCCGTTTTTCAAAGTGAGGACGGGTCGACAAACCAGGTTCCTTTGGAT
>DAOVBC010000305.1 GCA_030670715.1 Deltaproteobacteria bacterium
GACGGCGACATCGTTTTTAGGGTTTTTACCACCGAGAATGGAATTATAAAACTCGTCATCATCTTCGGTTTTCAAATCTGCGTCGGTTATTCCCAGTGTATGGCCGGCATACTCTTGATCAAGTATCATGGTCAAAAGCTGGGCATCGATACTTTCGACAACGGGGGAATTATGATGCGAAAGATTAACCTCTTTTATGAGGCCGCGAAATGACTCTAAAATTCCGGCGCCGATTTTTTTCAGGCTGCTGTAAGTGATGTCACTGCCGATACGCACAATATTCAATTTTGAAATATTCTTAATCATTTTTCTTAATTCCGGGCCTTTCCGCAGAGATGTCTAATTTAAGCTTATCAATTTTTGGGATGAAGCGCAAATTTCTATTTGTACGGATAGAAATTTTCGATAAAATGATTATATTCCTGCTGTAAAAAATTTAAACCGTGCTAAACAAAGGAAGATCGATATGGCCATAAAAATTGTTATCAAACGGCAGTTTAAAGAAAATGCCGCCCAAAAGGCCTTTGAACTCCTCAGCAATTTTCGACGTGATGCCCTGGGACGGCCGGGCTAGATTTCGGGTGACACCTGGGTGGAGCATTACGATGCCTGCCGCAGTGCGGTGGTCTCCACCTGGCAAACCGTGGAGGACTGGATTCATTGGGAGGAGAGTGACCAGCGGGCAGCGAACGAGGCCAAGCTGGAAGGACTGCTGAAAACACCGGTCAAGTTCGAAATATATGACCTGGGGGTGTTTCCCGGGAAATAATTAAACGTCTCGGAATTTCTATCACGCCGTCGGCGTGAAAAATACAGGGTTTTTTTTGAGGCCTGAGTTTTAGCTTCAATCATTCCACCATTCCAATTGGGGCGAATCCCCTAAAGGGATCATTGTATGTGCAGACTACTGGGAATCTATGGTCAGACTGATATCTGGCGCGACATTGCCATGGCCTTCAGCCAACAGGCGGAATTCGGCCATATTCCGCCCGGCGAAAATCAGGAACCGGGCCATAAAGACGGCTGGGGGATAACCATTGCCAACCACAATAAAACAGCGATGATTCCGGTAGCCCGCCAACTAGGCTCGGCCCACGAGGCATCATGTTACCGGGAGGCCGTTTATGCCACTCCCGGGAACCCCGACGTTTTGTTGTGCCATTTGCGCAAAGCCAGTGACATCATCCCTATTACGCTGTCCAACACCCACCCCTTTCACCATAACGGCTGGGCGCTTACCCACAACGGTACCATCTTCAAGGCCGAGTCCCTGCCGCGCGATCCATCACTGACGCTCACATCGGACGGATCAGACACCGAACATTTTTTTCATTACCTGTTGACGAAAATAATGAACAGACCACAAAGCCAAACAATTGGCCGAACTATGGCCATGGTCGTTGCCACTATAAATGCCGATTACAGCGCCCTGAACGTCATGTTGAGCAACGGGTGGGAACTGTATGTCATCAGACGGTATAAGCAATGGAAAACATATTACACAATGTATTATTGCACATTACCCGGCAGCGTCATCTTTTGCTCACAGCCAATTGAATCACCTCATGTAAAACCGGACAGCTGGAAAGAACTCCCCAACGATCGACTTTTAAGGATTTACGACACGCCGTTCAGAATGGATGAAATAAAAATTGGTGGAAAATAAAGGGAGAAGATAGTGGCCGCCGATTGGTGACAACTTCGGCCTTTTTGACAATGGGGGCACCGGCTGATTCTGCCGGGACAGGCGTCGGTGTCATTGGCAAGCAGCGGGCAGCGAGATGACTTCAGCGCGATCTTAAAACCATAACGTTCGGAAAAAATCTTCATCCGCAACAGATCCGCCCCATTACCCCCCGCATTAAAATCGTAGGGTTTTTTGCTGGAATAATCCATTGTTTCCTGGGTGGTAAAAAACCCTTCAAATATTCTGGTTTGATTTTCTTTCGTAATCCCGACACCAAAGTCTCGCACTTCCAGCAGGGTCCCCTCTTCTTTGTTGGTTACAACAATTTCTATCTGCCCTTCGTCGGGGGTATTTTCAATGGCGTTTCTTAACAGGCCGTCAAATATCTTTTGCAGCGATTCCGGCGGCAGGTAGACCGGTGGGGTGGCATTCAACCGGGTGATGATATCGACCTGCCGATGGGCAAACACGGGTTGCAATAATGCGAGCCTTTTTCTGATGAAAACATCCAGCTGTATTTCTTCCGAAACCAATTGACGCAGGCCGTAGGCCTCCTCGGTCCGTTTTTTAAATTCCTCGACCACCGGGCCTTCACCGAATGTCTCAGCCGCAATGGCTTCCAGCTCATCGGTGCAACGGTCTACGATCTGGGACAGAAGCCTCGGTGTTTGGTAGGTTTTATCCTGCATAATATCATCAATCTGATACTGCATCTCCAGCAAACGGTCGATATTTCGGTGGGCTCTTTCAATGGTAGGCTGCCAGCTGGCGGGGGGCAGATCTCCCAGTCTCTTTCCCAAAGTCACCAGAGCGGTGCGCAAAACCGCAATCGGGGTCTTTAATTCATGGGACAGGTGGTTGATTACTTTGTCCTTGGCCCGGTTTAGGCTTGAAACCTCCATGTAGGCTTTTTTGAGCTCGGCGGAAAACCTGGCATTTTCTATGGATAGCACCACCGTTCCGGCCAGCAGGCTCAACAGCTCGACATCGGCCTGATCAAATCCGGTGTCTTTCTTGTTGACAGCGCACAGCGTACCGATGACCCGCCCGTGACTTCTCAGGGGAACCAGCAGGAGATTGCGAGTCTTATACCCCAGCTTTTTATCGCGCTCAATGTGAATTTCCGAGTCCCCCGCAATGTCATTCATGATGATCGGCTTGCCCGTTTTGATGACCTTGCCGGCCACCAGTTCATCTACAAAAAAGCGAACCTCCTTCACTCTTTGCTGGGTGGCGGTATCGTCATAGGCAGCACCCCGCAGAAAAAGTTCCTGCCGCTGTTCATCAAGCAGGATGACCACGCCGCCTTCAGTGCCCATCAACTCCTTGATCACCCCGCTGACATAATCCAGCAATTCATAAAGCTCCGTATACTCAGGCAGCACCATACTGATCCGCAGCATGGCTTCGTTGCTTCTGGCGATCTGTTTGACCCGGGTGATATCCCTTAAAATCACAAGCACACCGGCC
>DAOVBC010000315.1 GCA_030670715.1 Deltaproteobacteria bacterium
AACTCAGGCCTTTTTATGGTTCTCAAATGGGGACCCGTTTGAAATCGCCAATTATTTCATCCCTGCCGAATATTTCAAATATAAGATCGATATCGATACGACTGATTTTAATTGAAAAGCGTTAGGTTGATAATCAAGAAGGAATCTCCTGACTCCATCATCTTGGAGCAGGATCTTGGATTCGGTTTTGTTCTTAGATGCGCGCCATGGCTTGCTTATAAACCGTACAAACCACCTTTGAACCCTGAACTTTGAACTGAGAACCGATCAGTTTAGGAAATAGAAAGGAAAAACAATGAATGATCAAGTAAATGTCAAAGCGGCCCTGGATGATTTTTTCGTGCAGGGTGGAATTTACGAATTCCCGGTCTTCTGTATCGCCCGCCAGGGGGGGCGTACGGCCCTGGAAATTCTGGCCCGGGCTTTTATCATGGAAGGCAAACACGCCTACATCGGACAGAACCTGACCGGTCTTCGCTCTATGGGCACAAACAGCATGGTCATTCGGTTCGCCGACACAGAGGATATTCCGCCGGGATTCGGTGTGAACCATCCCCGAGGGGTCATGTTCATGCATGAGATTCTGATGAGGCCCATGGTGGACCCATTTTCCCAATTGACGCCGGGGGCGGTTATCAACCGGCTGGAGACAGGCGTTCTCATGGTCTGTACATCAAAGTCGCCCGAAGAGGTGGCATATCCCAAGCCTTTTAAAGGAACCGTGGCCACCGTGGATGCCGAGGCCATCTTCTCCGAAAGGGTGGGTATCCAGCCTGCGCCTTCCGGTATCACCGCCCTGGGACTCTTCGTGGCCGCTACCGGAAACCTCATCAAGATTGAATCGGTGAAAGAAGCCACCCTGGCCCACGAAAGGCTGAACAAAAGGGTACGCGAACTGAACGTGCTCTGTCTGGAGGAGGCCTATGAGAAAGCCAGGGTGGTGCATGACATGAAATTGCCGGGTTTACCGGAGAAAAAAGAAGCGGACGGTTCATCTCTCCGCTATTCGCCCGATGGCGCTTCCCGCCGGCAGAAAAGATCTATGAGCGCCCGTTGGCGCAGCAGACTGCCGGTCTGCGATATGGCGAAATGCGACTGCGGCGAATGCCTTTCGGCCTATTTCTGCCCTGAAGGGGCCATATCCTGGAGGGATGACACCATTCATTTTGATTATAACTTCTGCAAGAGCTGTGGTACCTGCGCAACAGAATGCGTGTTCGACTGTATCACCATGGGCGATGTAGAAACGGCCTTAAAGATAGAGGAAGAAAAAGGAGGGAACGTATGAAAATGAAGAAAATGAGCCTCACCGGGAATGAGGCCGCTGCCTGGGCGGCCAAGTACTCGGGAGTTAAGGTCTGTGCCTCCTTTCCCATGGGGCCGAACCAGGAAGTGATGGAAACCTTTCAGCAATTCATCGACAAGGGAGAGACGCCGGGCAGCAGAGTTATTGTTCCGGACAATGAAAAGGCGGCTTCAAGCATGCAGATCGGCCTGTCCAGAACGGGAGTACGTTCCATTTTCTGCACCACATCTGAGGGCATTCTCTGGGCCATGTCCGAAATACACTATGCGGCCAGCTCACGTTTACCCATGATGATCGTCTGCCCCAGCCGGGCTTTGGAGCCCCCGACAACCGTTTACTGCGACCACGACGATTTCCTGTCCCTTCGGGATATGGGCTGGCTCATGTTCTACTGCGAGAACGCCCAGGATGTGTTCGATACCATCCTCCAGGCCTATAAAATTAGTGAACACGAAAGGGTCATGCTGCCGGTCATTGTCGGGTATGATGGCTGGGAAACATCCCACGCCGCCTCCCGCGTTGATATCCCCGAACAGGCGGAGATCGACCGGTTCTTGCCGCCGCCCAATTTTATCAAACCGGAAAGGGATTACCTGGCGGTTGACTGGAAAGAGCGATGCAGCTATCGCCGCTACCAGGAGGGATTCGGCGGTATGGAGTTCATGGAGATACGATATCTGCAGAAAAAAGCGGAAGAAGAATCGGGAGGGTTTATCGAATCCGTAGGCCAGGCATATCGGGACATATCCGGGAGCCGGCACGTGGGTATGATGGAAAGCTATGAATGCCGGGACGCGGAAGTCGTTGTTGCGACTATGGGCATCGTGTACCCGGCGGTAAAATTTATTGTCAAATCCCTCAGACAGAAGGGAGTCAGGATCGGGTGCATAAAAATCCGGACGTTCCGTCCTTTTCCGGCAAAACGGATAGTGGAGGAGGTCAAGGATACCAAACTGGTCATCACCCTGGATCGCAATTCCATCGCCGCCTTGTTCCATGAAGTCGGGGCCGCCATGCACAGGTATATGGATACCGGGGTGCCAGGGCCTCTGCACATGGGGAAAGTCATCGGAGTGGGAGGAATGCCGATCACGTTTGATCTCATCAGCGGGATTGTAGAACAAGGATTTGAAACGATTGAGCAAGGCAGGGTTGAAAAAGATCTCGAGTGGCTTCCGATTAAAGGAACCACTTATGATCCCACGCTTCACGTGCTGGCGGAGTAAACCATATCGTTGCTTAAACAAGATTTTATAGGAGAATGAATATGACAGCTTCTCAAAAGTCCCTTTGGAATAGTCCGGATAATTATTATATGACGGCTACAGAACAATGCCGGGGCTGCGGTTCTCTGCTGGCGGCCAAACTCGCACTACGTGCCATTTATGAATCGA
>DAOVBC010000015.1 GCA_030670715.1 Deltaproteobacteria bacterium
AAATAGGTGGTTGCCAGCACCACGGGAACCGAGCAGGTGACGATGAATATAAACTGGATTTTCAGCAGTTTGTCCACGCTGATATTCCCAACGCGACCTGCCAGATAAAGGATGGGAGCGGTGGGCGGTGTTTTGTTTCCCAGTCCCAGGTTGGTGCCCAAGATGGCAGCAAAATGGATCGGATGTATGCCAAGCTCCTTCATCAGGGGAAACAGAAGCGGCGCTGCCAGCAATGTGCCGCTGAAATCGTCCATCAGCATGCCCAGAACCAGAAGGAACACGTTGACCATCAGTAAAATCGTATATTTATTTTGGGTGAAACCGGTCAGGGTTGAAATTAAACGTTGGGGGACGTTTTCCATGATGTAAATGCGGCTTAAAATCATAACGAAAAAGATCATGAGTAGGATTACGCCGGTTGTGGTAATCGTGGTTACCATGGCTTCTTTGAATAGCTTTACATTCAATGTCCGGTAGAAAAAAAAAGCCCACCGGGATTGCATATAAAGCCGCTATTCCCGCGGCTTCGGTAGGGGTGAAAACCCCCCCGTAAATCCCCCCCAATACGATAATGGGCATCATCAGGGCAAAAAAGCCCTTGTAAAGTGACGTTCCAAAATCCTTGGCCTTTTGCTGCAGCGGCGCCGGCGGCAGAACTTTAATGGGCAGCTTGCGGCACATAGACCAATTAACCGTGCTGTAGAGCACCACCATGATCAAACCGGGTATGACCGTGGACAAAAAACAGGCAGCCACGGATTGCCAGGTGACCCAGGCATAGAGCACCATGGGTACACTGGGAGGGATGAGCTGACCGAGGACTGACGGCGCCGCGACCAGAACGGTTGCGTGTCCCCGGGGATAGCCCCGTTCCACCATCCTGGGAATCATGACGCTGCCAATGGCAGCCACCGCCGCCGAGCAGGTCCCGGCAATAGCTCCGAATATGGCACAACTGACGATCGTGACCGTCCCCAAACCGCTCTTGGTTCGCCCAAAAATAGTATCCGAAATGGCCACCAGTCGAGTGGCAATACCGCCGGAGCTCATGAGTCCGCCCATCAAGATGAAAAAAAGAATCGCCAGCACCGCCATGGAGTTCGTTTTGTGAAAGCCCGTGGCCATGATAAACATGGGGTCATAGCCGCCCAGGACAAACATATACAAAACGGCTGCCATAAAACAAAAAGGAACCGGAACGCCGAACACAAGCAACCCCACTAAAATTAACAAATCAAAAAGAACATCCATACCCTATACGACCTCCTCCCCCGATAAATTTTTAAAAAAAGCAGGCTTGCCCAAGCTCTCCAGAATATTGTCCACCAACTCGGCTATAAAATAAATAGACATCAATATGGCGCCGAAGAAAACGGCGCTCTGGGAAAGGACCATCGGCAGCAGCAGCGCCTGTGACGTTTCGCCTTCTGTAATCCCCCAGACAAAATAAGGATAACTCCAGCTGACCATTATTAGGGACAGAACCACGGTAATCAAGCTGCTGAAGGAGTTAATTCGGGCAAGGGATCTCGGCGTTTTAAACCACAGATGCACCAGTTCGGCTTTGATATGGCTGCGTTCATAAGCCCCGTAAGATGCCCCCAGAAAATATAACCACATGGCAATCAGCGTAACCAGCTCTTCTACGCCAAAAAGGGGGGAACCGAATACGTAACGGAGCATCACCTCGATAAATATCAGCACGATGACAACGCATCCGGCAATGATAATGAAGCCTCTTTGGAAGTATAGCAACCCGTTCCAAACCATCAGCCCGATTTTTTTCATTTCTTCACCAAACTTCCAGGCCAATTAGCCAAAGGGAGTAAAAAATTCCCTTTGGCTATAACCTAAGTTGCGTTTATTCTACCTTTATACCCACTTCTTTTCGGCACCGATCCACCAGGGTTTTGCCCATCAGCGGCTCCATTTCTTTCCATACATCTTCACGGATGGCTTTGGCAAAGGCCTTTAATTCCTTATCGGTGGGTATAAGGACCTGCAGGCCGAATTCCTTTAATTTCTGGCGGTATTCTTCGTCTTCTCCCAGAAAATAATCCCAGCGGCCCTTCACCTGTTTCTCGGCCGCATCTAACAAGATTTTCTGGTCTTTTTCGGAGAGCTTGTTAAAAAGCTTGAGGTTCATAAAAAACCACCAGGGCTCCAGATAGTCGTTGTACTGGATCCACACCCCCTGGATGTCTTTGAATTGATAGCCCTGATATGGCGGGCCACCCATTTCACCGTCGGCAACTCCTGTTTGAATGGCGCTAAAGGCCTCGCTGTACGGAATGGTAGAGGGGATATACCCCAATCGTTGCCAGGTCAGCTCACAGGCTTTTAAGGGCATGACCCTGATTTTCATCTTGTTGGACTTCATTTCCCGCCAGCCGTCCGGGACTTCTCTGGTGGTCACGCCGGCCCAACCGGCTGGCATGAGCGCCAGGCCCTTTATGCCCTGATCCATCAATAAATCATCCACCATCTTATAGACCCAGCCGCCTCGTTTGTAAGCTTTCTTGGCCTCTTTGGTGTTTGTGAACAGGTAGGGCATATAGTAGCCAATGTTCAGCCGGGGGTCATAGGTCGGGGCAAGGGGTTGCAGCGCCAATTCATAGTCGCCCCGCATGACCCGCTCATGGCACTCGACCCAGTCACAGAGCGCGCCAGCCGAGTAAATCGTGATATCAATGCGGCCGTCTGTTTTTATCTTGACCTCGTTAGCAAAAGCGGTCGCGCGACGGTGAAAATCGCTGTCTTCCGGCATGACTTGCGTCAGTCGCCATTTGTATTTTTTGGCAGACGCCTGGGGCGTCCACCCTACTGCCAAAACAAGCATAAATACGACAGAAATCACCACTAAGATTTGCCACTTTCTCATCATGATTTATCTCCTTTCTTTGATATTGGGGGTACAAATTCGGGCTGGAATTCGGTGTTACCCGCTTTAGCCTCCTTTCTGTCCCTTCCTTTTTGGCCGATTCTTCAGAACGGAAACAGCCGTCACAAAGTTAAATTCTATCCCTCGATTGATCTGAATATTTCGTTCCTGGTTAACTCTCCCAAATTTAGCCTATCGAGGGTGCGAGCTGTCCGCCGGTAATCTTCATGGCAACCCATGGATCTGACCCTTGCCGGAAACCGTGGGCCAAAGAGATGGCCTCGGTTTAATTGATAAGAATTCCCTTTGTGGAAGCAGAAAAGGTGAAACAGTTGAATTGAGTATCGGAATCAGCAACAGCCCAACATGGAAACGTGCAATGAGCGGAAGGGATCTATATTCAATTATCGAAGGCAAAATTGTTTGTCAAGGTAGATTTTTGAGCGGGTGGTGAAATTTTCAGCAAATTTGAGTATAGCTCACCGGTTTGGCTGTGGCCTGATTTTTTTTATATGTAGGTCTCAATCGGATAATCGGCATCGATTATGTAACATCGGGAAAGAGGGACGCCCATAAATAAGTAAATAACTTTTTAAATCATTTGCGGAACACGGCCCTGGAGACTGCGGTAGAGATAGCCCCAGGCGATGAAGGTTATGGGGACAGTTATAAGCAATCCCAGCCCGCAGGGAATCATGCCGATAATATTGATCAGCACCAGCAGGCACCAGAGACCGAAAATCCGCCCCAGGTTGCCCGTGGCAACGGCATAGCTTTTTTTAAGCGCCTCGACCGGACCGGCTTTCTCGTCAACGATAACAAAAACGTAAAACTGAAGCCAGAGCGACAGAATAATCCCCGGTACAATCAGAAGCAGAAAACCGATAAAACAAATTACCGCAAACAGCAGGCTGCTGAGAAAATACTTCAAGGTCAGCGACCGGTACGCATGCAGGTCCTTGAATCCTGCCGGACGGCCGTCGCAAAATTTGAGGCAGATCCCGGCGATTCCCAGAGTGACAATCAACTCCAGACCGGTTGCAACTAATCCCAGAACAAGGGATACGGACCACAGCTCTTCCGGAACCGGCCCGTTAAATATTTCAAAGACCATTTGTATACAAACCGGTACGATGAGCATTCCGACAATCGCCAATACCGGATCGCGTTTAACCGCACTCCAGGCAAAACGGACCGCATTACCGTATGAAAATCCAGCCGAAACGGTCGGCTCACTTTGAATCCCGTCCATCGAGGAATCCGGCATTCCCTCTACGGTTATCGGTGACGGTGCCTGTGGTGAGGCACCGGAGACCGGTTTTGGAATGACAGTCTTATATCCCGGGGTGTGCACCGTGATTTTCCGGCCGCATTTTTTGCATGTGGCCTTTACGGTTCTGTATTTCGGTATTTTCTTATCAGGTACACGGTAAACGGCATTGCACGCCGGACAAATTATTTCCACTACACTTCCCTTCATAAATAAGCGCCTATATTATAGCAGATTTTAACAACGGGGTCTCTACATTGGCATCGTTATTAATGAAAGGAAGAGATTACTTCGAAAGATTTACACGATCTCTGGCTATCAGTGCCGCTCCCAGGGCACCGACGGTGTCCGGCTCGGGCGGGATGGCGACTTCTTGGCCAAATACGCTGCTCAAGGCCCGGACCACCCCCCGGTTGCGAGCCACACCACCTGACATGGCTACCGACAGACCGCTCAAATCCGGGGCTACCCGTTTCACCAGTCCGAAGGTTCTGGATGCGATGGCCCGGTTCAGGCCGCCGGCGATTTCGTTCACCTCGACCCCATCGGCGATCAACGAGACGACTTCACTTTCGGCAAAGACCGTGCACATGCTACTTAAGGTAAGATCGGCGGTTGCGTCCCTGTCGAGCTCGCCGAGCTGATAGATATCGACCTGCAGGGCCCGTGCCATGGCCTCCAGAAATCTTCCGGTTCCGGCCGCGCATTTGTCGTTCATGGCAAACTCGACAACGTGCCCCGCTCCGTCGAGACGAATCACCTTGCTGTCCTGCCCGCCGATGTCGATTAAAACCTGTGTTCCTGACAGCAGGGCTTCAATGCCGCGGCCATGGCAGGTAATCTCGGTAACCGCTGCCAGGCGACCGTCCACCCGTTCCCGGCCGTATCCGGTGGCAATTGTGGCCGTTACCTGCTCAAAAGATATGCCGGCCTGAAGCAGAACTTCTGCTTTTGCCCGCGCTATGGCCTCTTGATTTCTGGCCCCGGTCGGAACAACGGCCGTTGTCAGAATTTTTTCTTCCTCGTCGATCAGCACGGCATCACAGGAAAGACTTCCGATATCTAAACCTAAATAGTACATGGCCTTATTCTTCTTTTCTTATTTCCTGCCCGTGTCAGCCAGCGCCGCGGTGATCCCGAGGGTGATATAAACGAATCCCGCAAAATAACGCTGCCCCCTTAAAAATTGCAGATTTCCTTTCAGCCATTTCCCTAAAGTACCGGCCAGCAGAGCATAAAGCCCATCACTGATGATGGCCATCCCGACAAAAATCAGCCCGAGCAAAAGAACCTGCGCGGCCACCAGACCTCTACCCGGGTCTATGAACTGGGGCAAAAAGGCGAAGAAAAACAGGGCGGTCTTGGGGTTGAGAAGATTCACAAGGATGCCGTCAAAGAATATCCGCGCCAGTCTTCTGGGCGCGGTCTTTGCAGAGTGCTGCACCTCCTCCCGGGAAAGCAGCTTGCGAATCCCGAGATAGATGAGATAAATCGCACCGAGGTATTTCACCACGGTAAACGTCAGGGCGGATGAAACGAGCAGGGCAGAAAGGCCCAGGGCGGCAGCCGCAACATGAACAAGGGCGCCGACGGCAATACCGAGCACCGACACAATCCCGGCCAGACGCCCCTGATCGATGCTCCGGGCAACGATGTAAAGCACCGCCGGGCCGGGCGTGATCAGAAGCAGAAAAGCAGCAATCAAGAATAATACAAATGTGGGCCAATCCGGCATAATGACCTCCTTTGCTTAAATCAACATACGATGGGTGTTTCTCTTTGCCAGGTTCTCCACCAGGCGAGCCGTATCATTTCTGTATTTCTCGGCCAGTTCGTTAATCTTTTTTGCAATATTCATCAGCAACTCCTTTGGCTTTTATCCTCAGGCTTTCCGATAAACCTCGATAAGCCTGTCTGTTGCCTCGACTTCCGATTGCTGCTGCTCCCAGTATTCCTGGCTGCGCTGGGCATTTAACTCTTCGATGGTTTTCCCCTGCTGTTCCACCCATGTAAAGTACTTTAAATTGTGCCACCGGTTTCGGCTGTTCCGGGTTCCCTCAGCGATCCAGTCGAGTTTTTGCTTATGGAAAATGCTGACAAGACGCACCAGGGCTTCGGTTTCATCCATGGATCCGCAAGTCTGGTTCATCTGTGCCATTACCGAATGATAGCGATCAAGCGCATCGGTGCACACGGTCACGATCAGGTCATCTTTTCCAAGCCCGTAATACCTGGCGGTCTTTATGGCGCCAAGGACGTTACAAACCCCTGAGATGCCGAATATTTGAGACAGCTTTTGGACCTTTTCCTCGGAAATGCCATACCTGTCACACAGCACGCGCCAGCCCGCAGGCTCGGTCAGCAACTGCAGCCCCATTTTTGTTTCGATATCGTCGATACACATGATGGCATCAAGGTTCATCACGTTGTGGATCCAGGTGACATGCTTGTCGCCGATCCCCTGGATGTCGTGACCCCCGTACCCGTTGGCAAAGAGGGTGGGGCACTGAATCGGTTCCAGCCCGATGATTTTATGGTATCCGGGCCAGCGTTGCTTCAAACGGTCTCCGGCCGCAATGGTCCCGCCGGAACCCATCGCCGACACAAAGGCGGCGATACGGCCATTGCCGATTCCCTCTTTTTCCATGATCTCTGCCAGCTCGATCAGGGTGTTGCCCGTTACAGAGTAATGAAACCGGTAATTTGCAAAAACTTCAAACTGGTTCATGATCCGAACCCGCTCCGGGTCTGCCTTCTTCAGGGCATGGCACCTGTCGTAGATTTCCTTGACATTGCTTTCGCAGCCGGGGGTCAACTCCAGGCGAGCGCCGTAGCCGGTAACGATTTCAAATCGTTCGCGGCTCATTTCTTCGGGGAGTATTACCACGGAATCGAACTTCATCCGGCAGCCGACCCAGGCACCGCCGATGCCGTAATTGCCGGTGGAGGGCCAGACGATGGTATGCCTGGACGGATCCACCTCCCCTTTGATCGCCTTTTCGATGAGCACCGAATAGGTGGCGCCCACCTTGTGACTGCCGGTGGGAAATTCCTTGCCGTACAAAACGACAACGGGTGCATCGACACTGGTCAACGCTTCGGGCAACACCTCATAGTAAATACGGTTGTTTGAGTCTTTCCAGGATATATTGTAGAGATTAAGCGGGTCCAGGGGGTCCTTCTCTCTGATCTTCAATGCTTTTTTACGGATGTCCGAATCGATCTTAGACGGGTCGAGCATCTCGGCGTATGTCGGTCCGGTTATCAGTTTTGTTGGTGTCATGTGTATTCCTTTCCAATAGTACCTTACCTGGCTGGATAGGTTTTTAGAAAATAAGAGGATTAGCAATAGCCAAGAAATTTTTCTCATATACCGCTTAATTTGCCAATCGTAAATTTGTTTTTTTCATTGCTTGACAATTATAATGGAATAGGCAAATGAATGACATCAATAAATAATCAACGGATGTTATTAAGGATAAATACGGCGCAGAAGGCGAGGATATGCTCAAGAGTTTCATGAAATATTCGGGCTAAGGTTTTCAAGACCCGATGGGGATGCATCCCAAACGCTTTGCGCCCGCATGGCTACCTTTTTAAATTATTCCTTCTAACGACTTTCAAACCGTTTTTCCCGACCGAAACTGCGGTACCGATATAATTTATGCCGGATGACGTATCAACAGGGTTCGACAAAACGCCTTCTCATTGCCCACCAGGGAGCCCTGGGGGATTTCATTGTCACATTTCCGGTTCTCAGGGGGCTGCGACAGTATTTTTCCCGTATCGACGCCATCTGCCGGACAGCCTTCGGGCAGCTGGCAAATCACCTGTGTATTGTCGACAGGTACTATCCTGTCGATGCGGCTCGTTTTGCGAGCCTGTACACAAACAGTATCGATCAGAAGGTAATAGAGCTGATCGTCTCATACGACAGGGTTCTGCTCTTCTCTTTTTCCGATACCCTCGAGCGAGCCGTTCAAAATATTAAAGGCGATCACGCGTTCCGCATTCCACCCTGGCCGAATAGCACACGGAAAGAACACGTTACGGCATTTCTGGCAAACCATCTGCTGGGCTTAAACTTATTGAGTTCATTAGAGAAAGAACGATTTACAGCTTCAGTATTCGACAATCGACACCTGCCGGCATCCGGACTGACCACCGGGTCAAAAGTGGTTATCAGTCCCGGTGCCGGAAGCATAAAAAAACGCTGGTCGCTTTCAAACTTTCTGAAATTAGCTGTTCGTCTCCAGGAGAAAGGCCTGCAGCCCGAATTCCTGCTGGGCCCGGCCGAGCAGGATATCAAACAGGCCCCCGGTGTTCATGGTGAAGGCGGCATTCCGGTGATAGAACCCGAAAGCCTGACGGATATTGCGTACATTCTCACAAAAACGGACGGGTACATCGGCAATGATTCCGCGGTCAGCCATCTTGCAGCCTTTCTGGGCGTGCCGGTCGTAGCCATTTTCGGCCCCTCGGATCCGGACCGCTGGCGTCCTGTCGGGCTGCGGGTGGAAGTCGTCAGATCTGCTCTTGATTGCAGCCCGTGCTTTGAACCGGATAAAAATGACTGCAATCATCTCAAGTGTATGGATGAGATTACCATCGATAGCGTATTAGGATCTTTTGAGCATTTGTTTCAATCCTAGTGTACTGTCCCAGGAATAAGTTTAATAAATGGCCGGTCATAAAATTTCCTGAGAGGCGGTATGATTCCTGGTGGCGGTATGTGGCCGGATATTTGGAATCGTAAGCCGGCAGTGCAATGGCAAACAGGTTGTTGTGACGATTCCAAATATCCGGCCACGACCCATTCAGGGGCTATGCATCAACATAACGCCTCTCATAAAATCCCATGACCTGAGGCAATTTTATAAGTTATTTCCGGGACACGACACTGAATGCAGACAGGTTAATGGTAAGCTTAAGGAAGCGGAAACGGCGGCTATTTTCTCGAACCGTTCTCAATTGGAAGAGATTCTAAATAAAACCCACAAAAAGGAGCACCGCATGGAGCTAACGGAAATTTATGATAAAGGCGACGCCTTTTTCCGGGATAAAGATTACGGAAGATTGTTGAATTACGTTGAGACCGGATTCATTAAAAAAAACGACCGGCGTATTTTTGACCGTTTCACATTCCGGCAAAAGTGCATTGATGCGGAGGAGGCAAATACCGCATGCAGCATCCTGGGGATAGATTTAAAAACCCCGGTGATCATGTCGTCCATGACCATGCCGATTCCGGCCATTGCCGACGATGCACTGATGCAGTCGGCACGGGGATTAAAAGCGGCCGGGAGTTTAATGTGGACCGGAACGCCGATTCCCGGAAATCTAAAGGAACTCGCCAACAGCGGCGTTCCCCTGGCGGCCAATGTAAAGCCGCTGAAAAACAGGGATAAAATGTACGCCGATATTGAAAATATCCTTGCTGCGGGCGTCACCTGGATCGGGGTCGAAGTGGATTCGGGGCAGGGAACGAAGGTCGTCGACCAGGAGATGGGATTTGATTGTACACCGTTTACAGCCAGAGAAATCGAGCAAATTAAAAATAAAGTAAATCTACCTCTGGTCTGCAAAGGCGTTCTGAGTCAGGAGGATGCAGTAAAATGCGTGGATGCAGGGGCCGATGCCATTGTAATTTCCAGCCACGGCGGCCACACACTCGATTATCTCCCCCATCCGCTGCAGGTCATGGATGAAATCGTATCGGCGGTGGAGGGCAGGATTGAAATTATCGTGGACGGCGGGTTCCGCCGAGGCAGTGATGTCCTCAAGGGCCTGGCTTTCGGCGCCTCTCTGGTCGGACTGGGACGACCGATTCTCTATGGACTGGCAGCCGGCGGAGATTCGGGCGTCACCGATGTCATTAACGGCATCACTCGTGAACTTTCTCGTCTGATGACAATGGTGGGCGCTTCCGATCCCGGGAGAATCCATCGCGATATTTTAGTCGTGGATTAGCCAAAAAGGGAACCCCTGGTGGAATTATCCACTCAGGGGTTCAAAACGGGCATTGCATTCAATCCAGCTTTCAACTCAGCACAAGATCAACTCAGCACAGAATAAACAAGTCAAATCAACAATCGCTCGAACACAGCCTCAAAACAGCAACTACACTACCGATAATAAATGCCCATAAAATACGCTGATAAAATTTGAAGGCTTTTTAACCCAACATCAATCGGTTGTCAATAAAAAAAAGCTGTTGAAAAAATCGCACCAATCAAGTTAGTGGTGCTGAGAGTGATGATGGCCCCCGCCACCCTGTTCAACAGGACCACCCAGCAAATTCAGTGCGGTCAGAAGGTGCCGGTTGACCGAATCCATACCCTGAATAGCGGCCATCAGTTCAGCAACAGCCTCGTCCTGGCCGGATTCTTCAAACCGCTCGGCCCAGCTTTTGTACTCTGCGGCGTGTTCGCCGTTGTGGCTTACCCAATGGGTGAGTAAAAATCTTAGCTTTTCCTGATCGTTCATTTGACTCATAGATCCTCCATTTGCAGTGATGGAATGCCTGTAGAAAAAGGTTAGATTGTATCTTCCGGGAAATAAATGTGGCAGGCAGCTGATTTACAGGCTTTATTCAGACTTTTTTTCCTGGTTGAGGCGATCGATGGTTTTATCAAACTCTACACCAAAACCACCGTTGGGAATAATCCTGGCAATTTTACCCTTAATTTTTACATGTTCATTGGTATTTGGGAGTTCAAAGGCCAGAGTAATTTCTTGACCCGCGGACAGGGTTTCGCTGGCTTCGATCAAGACCCCATTGGCACTGATGTCATGGATAAACCCTCGGAACACCCGATCTTCTGTCGCAAAATCCACATCTTTAAAATACTTTTCCCTTGGCGACTTCCTTTTGCCTTTCTTTTTCTTCTCTTCCAGCTCCTCAAGAAGGACCTGGCGTTCTATGGTAGGCATTTGGAGAATCAATTCGAATAGACGTGCCGTAATAACTGAGATGTTGGGATCCTTGGCCATTTTTTCGGGATCGGTCATCACGCGGGTCCTTCGCTACTTGCAATGGATAGACGCTGAAACGTGCATAGCCTAACAAAAAATAATATAGTTGTCAATTCAAATGCTTAGAAGTGGTTCAACGCCTTGGATCGGGTTCGAGGGTGGTGTTTTTCTCGCGAAGGTCGCCACCTCCGGTTGATTGATCTTGCCTGGAAGTTCAGGATTCTTCCTTCATAAAATCCCGAACGAGCGAATCAATATCGTCCAGATCAATGATCGATTGCTTCTCAAATGCAAGCTCCTGATTGACCTCCCTGAGCTTGCTCAACAGGCTGTAAATGAGGAGCATTAAAATTTTATTGCCGGCCTGCGGGTTGTCTTTAATAAAAGACAGCATTTCTTTACGATGCATCCGCAATATTATGCAGTCTTCAGAACTGGTTACATCGGCGGTTCTTTTCTCTGTCATAAAAATGGCGGATTCCCCAAAGACTTCTCCTTTTTCTATGGTACAAATAAAAACTTCCTGGTCGTCCAGTTCGCGCAGCGTCACATCAACGCTGCCCTGTACAATACCATAAAAATACGGGCTCACATCCCCCATGTAAATAACCCGCTCTCCCGTTTCGTATTGTACAATTTCCGCCAGCTCCAGAAACTTTTCAAGTTCTTCATCGGTCATGTACCCAAACAGGTTTATCTCTCTGACTAACGGTAGATATTGCCGGATTTCTGCAGGCTCAGCCATGGCTACTCCTTCCTGTGTATTGATGGAAAACACCTGACAACGCACTGAAAGTATATAGAATTGAATCTTATGTGTCAAGAAACCGCAGAACGGGTGGACGACGATAAGTAGAAAATCAAATTGTGAGGATCCTTTAATTACGTTAAGACCAGGATGCTGTATGAAAAGAAAGGTGGGAGTATAAGCCGGCCCGGGCATGTCTACTCCACCGGCGAGGCGGATTAGTCTGTTTTGCCCCTCTGGGCGATATAGCACCGCCGTTCAACATATGCGGAAGATTGACGGTCCCATACGGCTTCATTCTCATGTATGATTTTGGCCCCGCCTTCCCAGGCACCGCAAGCTACGACGACGGTTTCACCCAGTGTAAATTTCCTGCCGCAGGCCGGACATCCCTCTGTATTGAGCTCGTTTAATTTTAAGAGGTCTATGATAAACTTTTGTTTTTGCGCATCGGGTTTGACCATGGTTTTCCTTAACCTATAGATTATTTCCTAATGTTTGAGTGGGATAATAATGGATACGGTAATGTCCCCTGCCGGACTTTATTTGCTTCCTACAAAAAAAACTAAGTGTGATTGACCCGGGTGTCAAGAGGCTATAAAATAAGAGCTGGAAGCAGAATCCCGGGATCGGGATTAGAATTGCGGTAACAAAATAGTAACATCAAAACCCGACCATGCGATCATTAATAATCCAGCGGTGCGTGATCCTTCCGGTGATCGTCTTTTTTGTGCAGGGCTGTGCAGGAATGTATTTTCGCAAAGTGGATCAACCGCCACCTGTGCGGCGGTATTTATCGCCTGCCGAGCGGCCGTTCAAAGAATACTGGACGGGTATTGTTTTCAACGGCACCCGTATCGGCTTTTCTCATTTTAAAATATCCCCTGCTGAAAAGGAAAAAAACCGGTTTGACATCCACTCTGAGGCCTATTTTCACACCCGTCTTCTGTGGTTTGACAAAAAAATCACGCTGAAGTCTTACGACCAGGTAGCTGAAGATTTGACACTGATCCGTTTTGCCTATCGTTTCGATTTAGATGGCAATTTATTATATATCAGCGGAAAACAGGCAGACGGTAAACTTGAAGTGACCATTGAATCGCGGAACCAAACCAGTCATCAGACAATTGCCCTGAAAGAAAAAATCTACCCCACCAGTGCCATCGGGCTGTATCCGCTGATGCATGGTCTTGAAGTCGGTCGTCGGTACAGCTATCCCGTCTATGACGGGCAAACCCAAAAGATCGGAACAGTTGTCCAGGAGATTACGGCCTATGAGGAAAGTGACCTGTATCGCGGTCAGGCCTTTAGAATCAACACCCGTTTGTTGGGCCACAAAGTAACGACCTGGATGGATCTGCAGGGTCGGCCTCTGCTGGAAATGTCTCTGGGAGGTGTCATCATTTCGGCCCTTGAAAGTAAAACTGAAGCCCAAAGATACTTGACCGCGGCCGCCCTGAACAAGGATGAAACCCTGCTGAATTTCAGCTTGATAAAAAGTGACACCCAGATCGTGGACCCGCACAATCTCCATTCGATGTCCGTTTCAATTACCGGCATTCAGCCATCATTTTCTTTACCCACAGACAGACGTCAGCATTGTGAACGCACCGGAAAAAGCGTAATCTGCGAGATGTCTTCCAAACCCCGGACAACTGCAGAGCAGCGGCCTTCGGAGGATCAGGATGTGCTGCAGCGCTACCTTCTGCCGACCTACGCTATATCGGTCGATCATCCTAAAATAAAAGCGCTGGCGGCGGGCGCCACGACATTATCCAGAGATAGCCTGCAGCAGGCTCGCGCTCTGATCGACTGGATCCAGGCCAACATCGAACAGCAACCGGTCGATGTGTTCACGGCCCTGGACGTACTGGAAGGTGGAAAAGCCGAATGCCAGGGACACGCCCTGCTTTATGCGGCATTAGCCCGCACGCTGAAGCTGCCGACCCGGGTGGTGAACGGACTCGTCTATTCCCCTGAATTTCAAGGATTTCTGTATCACACCTGGAACGAGAGCTACCTGGACGGTGCCTGGGTTGCCGTGGATCCGACTTTCGGTCAGCTGCCCGCCGATGCAACCCACATTAAACTGGTGGAAGGTCACACCCTGTCCGACCTTTTACCGCTGGTGGAATTGATCGGCCGGATTGATGTTCGAATTATCGACCTGGATTCAACCTCTGAACCCTGAACCCGTATACAGTTACAGGCCATCTGTTTGCAAATTGTATGGTCGTGTGTTAATGGATGCCTTTTGATAAGATCTTCGATAACCATACCATACAGTTCATGACAAATTCACATCTTACGTTTGAAAGCCGGTCGATTTTTGCCAGGTTCATAGAACCTTCAGGGAAAACGGTGAAACGCCGCATTGAGATCCGCACCAATCCGATTACCCTGCGCACCTGCCGGGTCGCATTCAGCCGGATAAATGAAAAAGAAGCCGGAACCGAAGCGCTGCCGGCGCCTCCGCCGAACGCAAACGATACAACGGAGTGCCCTTTTTGTTCCCCCCAGGTCCCCTCCAGAACACCTCGGTTGCAGACTGCCCTTGCACCGGAGGAACGACTGGTCCTGGGCGAATCCGTTTTATTTCCCAATCTCTTTCCTTACGGCAGCTATTCCGCGGTCAGCCTGTTTGATAACAACCACTTTGTCGAGATCGGTAAAGCCTCTCTAACATCTTACACCAACAGTTTGTTAAACTGCTGCAGGTATCTGGATCGTGTTCTAAAACACGATCCGGAGGCGATGTACATGGCCATCACCCAGAACCACCTGCCCTCAGCCGGGGGCTCTCTGCTGCATCCCCACCTACAAATCAACGCCGACCGGGTCGCGCCCAACCATCACCGCTTTCTTTTGAAAAGGGCGAATCAATTCTACCAGGAAAACGCCGAAGACCTGTTTTCGAACTATCTTGCACTCGAAAAAGAAGCCGGCGCCCGATACATCGGGAGAACCGGCACGTGGGAATGGACCGCGGCTTTCGCGCCGGAGGGATTCTTTGAGATTTGGGGCATTCTTCCCGGAGTGAGATCTTTACGTCAGATGGCAGAATCCGACTGGAAAAAGCTGGCCCGGGGTGTTCTCAGTACCCAGCGATTCTATCGCAGTATCTGCCGCAACGGGTACAATCTGGGTCTGCTGGTGGTGGAAAAGCCTTCAAGCCGTCTTGAACTGCAA